>JBKPPE010000223.1:0-7721 GCA_046733375.1 Acidobacteriota bacterium
ACGAGCTTTGCTGCTGAAGAGACGCTTACGTCCGATACAGTTCCGGTAAACGTCGATGCAGTACTCTTCTGGATGGTCTATGATCCCGAGAAGGCGGCGTTGGAAGTTCAAAACTATCCGCAGGCAGTGAGTTGGGCGGCGCAAACGGCGCTGCGCGACATCATCGGCCGAACTTCGCTGACTGATCTATTGCGAGGACGTGAACGGATCGAAGAAGAGTTGCAGCAACTGATTGACGAGCGTTCGAACCCATGGGGCGTGACGGTGCAATCCGTTGAGATGCGCGATGTGATCATTCCGGCGGCGTTGCAGGATGCGATGTCGCGCGAAGCGCAAGCCGCGCGTGAAAAAGCCGCACGGGTGATTCTGGCGCAAGCCGAAGTTGAGATTGCTCATCAGTTCGACAAAGCATCCGAGTCGTATCACAACAATCCGACCGCTTTGCACCTGCGGGCAATGAACATGCTTTACGAAGGGCTAAAAGAAAAAGGCGCGCTGATGCTCGTGCCCAGCAGCGCAGTTGAGTCAATGGGTATGGGTGGATTGATGGGCGCTGCGGCACTGAGACAGCAGAAGCTCACCGGCAGTGATGAGCCGGTGGAGTAAGAAACTCAAACCACATTTTCCATTTGTGATTTGACATTTGTCATTGGTCATTTCAAGCGAAGATGCGTCTCGTGCGCAGCTCAAATGGCCAAATGAGAAATGTCAAATGAGAAATGGAAAATGATTACTCTTCCGGATCGATCTTGATCTTCATCGATCGCAGAATCCGCAAATCCTCTTCCGTCAAATCGAGCGAGCCGTCGGTTGGTTGCTCACGTTCGTCTTCGCCTTGCGGGCGCAATCCAATTTCGAGTTTCAGCGTCAGCTCCATATCGAATCCCGCTTCACGCAGGCGTTCGATCGCCGCCGCGACGCTCGCCGAGTCCTGCACTGATTCATTGATGGCCGTGCCCACCTGCTCCGCCAGCTCTTTCACATAATCGTCGAGTTCCAAGATAAATACCTCAGCAAATCTATTCCTTCAGCGGCTTCCGCGCGATTAGATAGGCCGTGTCGTGATGATGTCCGCCCTCATCCGAAGGCCCTTCGTGATAGTACGTGATTTCCCAATCGCTGAACAGTGTCTTCAATTCACCCGGCTCGAGGAGAAAAGCGGGATTGTGCGGCTTCGCGTCGGGTTTTCCGTCGTTGAGATGAATCGCCGCGACATACGTGGCGCCACGTTTCACGCCGGCGCGAATCCCGGGAAGAAGACTGCGCTGAAGATAATAAAAGTTGCAGATCAGATCGTAAGCAGCGGGGTCAATTTGAAATTCCCCTTTTTCGAGATCAGCCACGTGAGTGATGATAGCGACTCCGGCTTCATTCGCGCGCTGTTGCAAGATTTCGAGGCCAACTCTCGAAGAGTCAACTGCCGTGACCTGCCAGCCATGTTCCGCCAGAAAGATCGCATGACGCCCAACTCCGCACGCGATATCGAGGGCGCGACCCGGTTTCAAATCCGTGATTGCTTTAAGTAGGAGCGGCGAAGGTTCTTGCATGCCGTGCTCGCCGCTGCGATAGCGCTCGTCCCAATCAGGCATGTTGAGTTTCGACAGCGCGAGATTTTGGCAGCGCGTCGATTAAACAATCAGCCACGACGTCGGGAGTCAAACGCGAAGCCGCCAGTCTGCCGCTGTCGTCGGAGAATTTGACCGCGGACGCCAACTCACTGCTATCAATCCGCCAGCGTTCTTTTAGGGTGCCTTCGCGATCGTTCAGTTCAGCGACAAACGACGTCAGATCCTGTCGCTCGATTTGCGGCCGCACAATCGTTTCAGCCCACGAATAATAGGGATAATCGATGCGATAGGCCCAACCGCCATTGAGCGGCGTAGCGATCAGAAAGAGCGTGCCTTTCGCATGATGCGAAATCGCCACGAATGGGGCTGCGTCGCGTGCGGAATTGAAACCACTCGGTCCGAAAATGTCGCGTGCCAACGTCACGAGCGAAAAATCAACGTCGGTGAATTCTTCCACCGTCGAAGTGCCTCTCGCGAAACTATCAAGCGCCGTTTCGATTCGCTGCCACTGCTCGCGCCACAACTCTTCATATTTGCTGGTGTTGCGAATTACGTCCTCAACGTGTGGCAGGACCAGCACGTAACTGTCGGCCTCATCGTCGACCGGCGCCCCCGCGAATTTCGCCGCGAGTGGCGAGCCTGATTTATCAATCGGAGAATCGGAGCCCTGGATCACAATGCTCGCGCGCACGCCGTCGACTGAACTCAGCTCCGAGAAGTCCCCGGCTTCGGCCGCGGCGATTAATCGATCGCGAAGATCAAGGGAGCGCGCACCAGTCAACATCGCCCACACCGACAGCACTCCGTCGGTATCGAAGTGATTGTTCGTGACGAGATCGATGCTGCGCGTCAGCTCGGCGCGATTCGGCGCGGCGACGACGTTCAGGACTGTCTCAGTCGACGTGTCCGCTTTCACGGACTCAGGCGTCTGGTTCCCTTTCCAGTGCGAAAAATGGATCGCATTATCGACTGTGCCGTCAACCGAAAGCTTCGGCACGTCGGCGATTGCATCGCTATAAAATTCAAATCTCATAAAACATCCTTACCTGAAATCGCGCAGCATTCCCACGTCGCTACACATTGTGCAACGCAAAGATAATGGTTTCCAAAGCATCGAGCTGCGTATCCTGCGCCGACAAACCTCTCCCATGCCGCCTTCGCCTATCTTCGAACGGAAGGGCCAGCCAGTAGAAGGTTCGGCCTCAAGTAAACGCTATTGTGACAATCGCAGGCGATCGACGAGCTCGGTAAAGCGCGGGTCATGGCGTAGTGGCTCGAAGAGTGGCTCGACTCTCAGGTATATGATCCAGCCTGCGCGTTCCTCATAGGCCTTATTTAGTTGGATTATGGCGTCGTCTTTTTGGCCGAGTCCGGTGTAGATAATCGCCAGGTCATAAGGCGAGACATATTTCTGCCTGCTCAGCTCGTCAAGCAGCTTCAACGCTTCCGCTTTTCGCCCGTGAACAGCATAGGCGTAACCGAGCAGCGCCAGGGCACCCGGAATGCGGCCAACTTCGCCGATTGCTGTTTCATATTCCTTGATGGCTTCGCTGTACATGCCTTTTTGCAGATAAGTAGAACCCAATCCAACGTGGGCCTCTGAGCGGTTCGGTTCAATCTCAAGAGATTTTTTTATTTGACTGATGGACTCATCATAGCGACCCCCGAAGTAGTAGGCGCTCGAAATGTCATCGCTCAACACCACAGAAAGAGGATCAGTTTCCAATCCACGCTTGGCCATATTGACGGCGTCGTCCGGCCGCCGCATTGCGGTTAGCAAATAAGAATAGAGTTCATAAGACAACGGATAGTTAGGATTCAGTTCGATGGCGCGTTGGTACTCGCGTTCGGCGGTCGACCAGTCGAGGTTGTAAAACATGTTAAGGGCCCCATAACTTGTGTGAGCCTCGGCCAGGTTCTCATCCAACTCCAACGCCTTCCGGGCGGCCGCCATCGCCTTTGGATAACCTTCATATGAGGGAATCCACCCATTGGTTGAAGAAGCGCCATAAGCATCGCAGAGACCAACATAAGCCAACGCATAGACGGGATCCTTTTCGATTGCCTGTTTGAAATAATCGATCGATCGATCCTGATCGGCCGGGGTAAACTTGTTCCAGTAGTAACGGCCTTTAAGATAAAGCTGATAAGCATCGGAGCTCTGCGTCGTTTGTCTGGCCGCCAGCCGCTCTTCCGTCCCCGAGATCTTCGGCCGCAGGTTGCTGGTGATCTCTCGTGCAATGTCGCGCTGCACCGACAGCAAATCCGAAACTTTGCGGCTGTATTGGTCTCCCCAAAGCTGCTTGTTGTCACGCACGTCCAACAATTCCACGCTAATGTTAAGGCTGTCTCCCCGCTGAATGACCCGGCCGGTTAAAACCGCACGCACGCCCAACTCTTTCCCAATTGCCAGCGGATCATTCTCCTTCCCCTTGTAACGAAACACAGAACTTCGCGCGATCACTTTCAAGTTCGGAAGCTGGGTCAAACTGTTGATGATAGTTTCGGTGAGGCCGTCGGACACCCAATCGGAAGCTGGATCGTTGCTCTGATTGACGAAAGGCACAACCGCGATCGACTCAATCGCCGCTTCGGTGGCCCGCGGATGAAAATAAAACGCCAGAGCAACAATCACGCCCGCCAGCACGACCGCGAAACTAATTGCGGCAACCTTATGTTGCTTGATTCCACTGACAATATATTCAGCGCTCGACTCTCGCGTCGCCATCGAATCGACCGCTTGACTGCTCGGCAGGCCGCCGCCTTGAGCGCCGCCAACTCGATCCGTGGAAACATTTTCTGGTTCACCCTTCGGTGGCGGCACCGTCGTGTGAACACCCGCAGCGGACATCTCGCGCCGAATTTCCTTTAACTCGATTGCGACGTCCTTAATTGTTTGATAGCGCTCGTCCGCGTCTTTCGCGAGACACCGGCGCACAATCCTCTGCAAATCCACGGGCGCATCGGGATTAAATTCGACGAGCGGCGCGACCGGCTCCCGAATGATCTTGTTGAGGGATTCAACCGCGTCTTTACCTTCGAAAGCCTTACGCCGTGTGATCGCTTCATAAAGGATGCACCCGAAAGAAAAGATGTCTGATCGCTGATCGATTTCGTTCTTGCCCTGCGCTTGTTCCGGAGACATATAGCCCACGGTGCCCAGAATCGCTCCGGGCGTCGAGTGCTGTTTCATAATCGCCGTCGCGACTTCACTGCTGCCTGAACCTGAAATCTGTTGGGCCTCTATGAGTTTCGCGAGACCGAAGTCGAGAATCTTCGCATGCCCGTCGCGCGTCACCATGATGTTGTCGGGCTTCAGATCGCGATGGATAATTCCCGCCGCGTGCGCTTTCGCCAGTCCTTCGGCGATGTGTTGTAGGTAGCGAAGCAGCTTAGCGAGTTCGGTTTGCTTGCCCTGGATCAACTCGCGCAGCGTGAAGCCGTCAACGAACTCCATCGCGATGAAGTTGATGCCGTTGCTCTCGCCAATTTCGTAGATGTGCGCGATGTTCGGATGATTGAGAGCGGCCGCAGCGGTAGCTTCCTGTTTGAAACGCCGCATCCGATCGTTATTTGCGGCGACTTCAGCGGGCAGCACTTTCAAGGCCGCTTTGCGGTGAAGCACGGTATCTTCGGCCAGATACACCTCGCCCATGCCGCCCTCGCCAATCTTCAAGCGGATTTCGTAACGGCCGAGTTTTGTGCCGGCAGGTAGAGGCATCATCGAGCGCGAAATCAGCCGCTGGCTACTGAGTACGCTTAAAGTTGCTGATCAAGACAACATCGCTCGTCACTGTACCGCGCGATAGCGCAATTTGTTTTCCGTCGCGTGAGAAGTCGAAGGTGAAGATGCGTTCCGAAGCAAAGTTCGTCAACTGCTTTGGCGCTGAACCGTCAATCGGTTGCGCCCAAAGATTCGTGACGCCATTTCTAGTCATCCCGTAAACCAGCGCGCGTCCGTCAACTGTCCAGCGCAGGTTTGTGATGGGACCCGAGAACGGTAATGTCTTTACGGGCTCGCCTCCCTCGCTCGGAAGGATGGCAAGCGTCTGGGACCCCGCAGGTTGCGGCAGATACAAGCAAGCGACCTGCTTTCCATCGGGAGAAAAAGCCGGGCTCTCTGAAGACTTATCGGTAAGCTGGATTGGCTGGCCACCGTCGATTCCAACTTTCCAGACAGTAGCCTTGTTCGAAATGGAAATGTACGCCACCCATTGACTGTCAGGTGAGATGTTTGGCTCTTCTTCGTCAAGCTTATCCGTTAACTGCTTCAAATTTCCCCCATCCATATCCATTCGCCAAATATGATAGGCGCCCGCGCGGTCGGACATGAATACAATGTAGCGTCCATCGGCCGATACCGAAGGCACGACATTATCGCCGGCGTTGGCCGTAAGCTGTTTTTTGGTGCCGTTCGAGAGATCCTGCAAGTAAAGATCGCCGCCTAGCGGTTGCTTGAGCGGATAGACAAGTTTTCCGTCAGGCGTGAATACCGGGTTACCCACGAGATTCCGGCCTTGGGTCACTTGCGTGGCCCGCGATGCGTCGAAGGCCGGCATGACCCAAATGTTGTTATCCAGTTCCGTCATAACCGCCGCGATCGAAGCAGAGTCAGCGGTGAGACTGATCGTGGGGTAGGAATTCAGATCGTTCGTCAGCTTCGTCACTGCGCCTGACGGGTAAGAGACTTGCCAGATGCTAAAGGGGTCGGCGTCTCGCTCCTCTGTCGTCGCCAGGATCGTGTCCGGATCGAACCAGACTACTTGTCGTACCATCAACCATCGGCGCGGCGTCAAAAATTTTACTTCGCCGGTGGCGACGGAAACCGTCGCAATGCTCATGAAGTTTTGGCTGGTGCTGGCCACCGGCGTCGCGATCGTCTTGCCGTCGGGCGACCAGGAAACACTGCTGAAGTCTCCCCGGTAAAAGTATTCATCGCCGTGCCGCATGGCGAGTTGTCGCTGTCCGCTGCCATCGGCGTTCGCGATCATCAGCCGATCTTCGTCTTCGTAAAAATCAAAGAAGGCGAACTGTTTGCCGTCAGGAGAAAAACTTATGCAACTTTTAATACCGGTGAACAGCTTTCGTGGCGTACCTCCCAGTACCGGTACCTGATAGAGACTTCCCGTGTCCTGATTCCCCTCGCGCACAGCGTAGTAAACGTAGTTGCCGTCAGGCGAGAACGCCACGCCAAAGAATCGCACCGGCGCCGGGGGCACAATTTGCGTGTTGCTGTTGGCGACGGCCACCTGCCGCAGCCACAAACTCTTTTGGTCGCCGTCGTCCTGAACATGGACCAACCACTTGCCATCGGGCGAGATGGCCGCGCCCGTCGCATTGCCGGTTGTAGTTAGTCGCGTGAATTTCGCCGCCTCAAGCGAGATGACCTGTCTTTGACGATTGCTGAGAAATTTGGAAACAGCGAAACCAATTCCGACCAGAACGATAAGCGCGATTATCCCCGTCAACGCAAAAGCTTTTTTGTGACTCTTAAATTGATTGACGACGTATTCGGCGCTGGAGAGACGCGTTGGCGGTGGTGTGATCTCGCCGGTGCCCGGAGTTCCACCTCCGATCGTCGTGGGGGCAGAGTGGATACTCACGCTTCCCGCCGCGCCGCTTCTCATCGACGCAAACTGATCAGGCGCGACCGAGCGTTCAACCTCAGCCTCGGCATCTACGCGCTGTTTCAGCCGCTGCAACTTCTTCAAAAGCTCGCGCGCAGTCTGCGTTCGTTCTGCCGCGTCCTTCGTCAGTGTTTCCGTGACGATCCAATCAAGCGCTTCCGGCAGATTCAGGACGTGCGCTGACAGTGGCAGCGGCTCCTTCTCCAGAATCGCGACGATGACGTGGCTCGGTGTCGCGCCTTCGAACGGCAAACGGCCCGTAGCCATTTCGTAAAGCACGACACCAACGCTCCAAATGTCGGTACGCGCGTCTACCTCTTTTCCGCTCGCCTGTTCGGGCGACATGTAATTGACCGTGCCCATCACAACGCCGGGACTGGTTTTTACACGCGTGGCGATTTCGCTATCGGAGATTTGATCCGGGGCAGCTGCGGCATGTGTGATTTTCGCCAATCCGAAGTCGAGCACCTTCACTCGCCCGCGCGGCGTGATCATGATGTTGGAAGATTTGATGTCGCGGTGCGTG
>JBKPPE010000224.1:0-4366 GCA_046733375.1 Acidobacteriota bacterium
GTCAACGGACAGCGCACGACGAGCAACAGCGTGAAGATTAACGGCGTCGATGCGAATTCGATCGGCACCAACTCAACTCCTAACCTGGCAGTGCCGACGACCGAGAGTTTGCAGGAGTTCATCGTTCAGACTTCGCTGTACGATGCTTCGAATGGCCGCAATGCCGGCGGTAACGTCGAGGCGGTAACGCGCTCCGGCGGAAACGATTTTCACGGCAACGCTTTCTATTTTTTCCGCAATAAGGCTCTGAACGCAAACGAACCGTTCATCAAAGCCCGCGGTTTGGAGCGGCCGGAGCTGACACGGAAACAATTTGGTGGGACGTTCGGCGGCCGCATCGTGCGCGACAAGGCCTTCTTCTTCTTTTCGTATCAGGGCACGCGTGAACGGAACGGTCTGTCACTTTCAAACAGCCTGAGTTTTCCTGCGGTACCTGCTGGTTTGACTGATACGAACCGAACGGCGGCGGGTTTGTCCGCAGCGTTTGGAATTCCGCTGGCGAACATCAATCCGGTCGCCGTAAACATTCTTAACGCGAAGTTGGCGAATGGCCAGTTTGCGATTCCATCTTCGGGGTTAACGGGCGCGACCGGAGCCGCCGCCAGCGTGCCGGTTCAAGTGCCACAGTCCGGTGTCTCGGAGTTTCGCGAAAACCAATTCAACGGAAACCTGGATATCAACTTCACGAACACGCATTCGCTGGCGAGCAAGTTCTTCATCGCGCGCAACCCGTCGTTTCAGGCAATTTACAATTTCGCGGGGACGGGCAATCGTTTGGAAGGGCAGCCGGTAAACCAACTCATCGGATTCGGTGGGGATATCCCGATCCACCAGATTCTCTACTCACTTACTGATAACTTTACCTTCAGTCCGAAGCTGACGAACCAGGCGCGTTTTGGTTTCAACTCGATCGAAGCGACCAGCACGCCGGAGGAACCTTTCACAGCGGCGCAGCTCGGCATCACTTCGCCGTTCGCGAGTTTGTATCCAGGCGCGCCGACGATTCAGGTTGCGGGTCCTGATTCGTCATTTTTCTTTGGTTCCTCGCCGTTGGGTGACCAGCATTCGAAAATTGATGCGTTCACGCTGCAGGACACTGTCTCGTACATTGCCGGCAAGCATCGCTTTCGGTTTGGTGGCGAATATCGTCATTCAGCAATCGATTTCTTCTTTAATGCGTTCACTCGCGGTCAATTGATCTTCGCGAGTTTCGCGAATTTCCTCCGCGGTAGCGGCGTATCGATTCTTGGTTCCGGCGTTTTCGATCGTCACTACACGGTCCACGATTTCGCGGCCTTCGCGCAGGACGATTACAAAGTCACCGATCGGCTGACGTTGAACATCGGTTTGCGTTATGAGGTGTTCGGCATGCCGGTCGATTCGAAAGGTCGCCTGGTGAACTTTATTCCCGAGCAATTTCGTACGGGCGCTCCGCCAAATGGCATTGTGCAAGCTGCCGGTGGACAACTTGCCGGAGTTCCCACAGTTGACGAGGGACTGGTACCGACGGACAAGAACAATTTCGCACCGCGGTTTGGATTTGCGTACCGTGCCGATCACGACGGGAAGATCGTAATCCGTGGCGGCTACGGAATCTATTACGATCGATTCTCGACGCGCACGTACAACACTCAGCTCTTCAATTTCCCGTATCTCGCCTTGGGCGTTGGTCTACCCGGAATTTTAACGACCTTCGCCGCTCCATTTGTTAACCTGCCGCCACCTTCGTCGTTCCCGACAGCGGCCACCATACCCTCAGTGCTGTCGCCACTGGCACCTATTGTCGGCGTTCCTGTCAGTGGCATCTTCGTGGATTCGAATCTCGCCACTCCTTACGTTCAGCAGTACAACGCCGGCGTGCAATGGGAGTTCGCGAAGAACACTGTGCTCGAAGTTGGATATGTCGGCAACAAAGGCACGAAGCTGCTGCAAATCATCAACGTGAACCAACCGATTTACGTTCAAGCGACGAACAGCTTCGTCACGCGGTTGGCTTCGGGATCGATTCTTTCAACGAACAAGAACGTCTCCGGTGGCATGCAAGTGGTACAAACCTCCTCGAACTCGCGATACAACTCGCTACAGGTAACGGTGACACGCCGCTTCTCTCAGGGTCTTCAAATAACCGGCGCGTACACGTTTGGAAAGTCGCACGACTATTACAACGGCACGAACGTGAATGAACTCGCGAGTTTGTCAGGCGACCAGTACGATTGGAAGACCAACTACGGTCGATCAGATTTCAATCGGGAACACCGCTTGGTGATTAGCGGCGCTTACGATTTGCCAAAATCGAAGTCTGATTCGGCCGCCGTGCGCGCGCTGGTGAATAACTGGCAGATTGCCGGCATCGCCGTCTTCCAGTCAGGTTTGCCGTTTTCCGTTATTGACAACCCCGGCAATGCCGTCTTTAGTCGCGCGAACTTCAATACGGCGTTTAGTGGCTCAATCACTTGTAGCGGATCGACCTCGAGCTGTCTAAACAACTATTTCACTCAGACTGCGTTCGTTACTTCGCGCCCGACGCCTGCTGGTAACGCCAACGTTGGCGCAGTCACAAACCCGACGTTCGATCCGACGCATCCTTTTGGCAACACACCGCGTAATTTCCTGACCGGACCGGGACAAAAGAACGTAGACTTCTCGGTGGTCAAGTTCATTCCGTTCAGCGAACGTTATCGCGGCGAGGTCCGCGTCGAATTCTTCAACGCGTTCAATTGGGTCAACTACGCGAACCCGGTAAACAACATCGCGGTTGCGTCTTTCGGAAAGATCATTTCCGCGAGCACCGGCCCGCGGGTCATTCAGTTTGGTTTCAAACTGAACTTCTAATTCTCTGCGTCTCTGTGTACGCTCTCTGACTCTGTGGTGGATGCCGAAGGGCTCACCACAGAGACATGAGAATCACAGTGGCAGAGAGTTTCTTTCCATGACAAAAGGCTCAATCGAGGCAGTTCAGCTCTCGCACCGGCAATATGGCAAGGGCGAACCGCTAGTTTTGATTACGGGATTCGCAGCCGGTGCGTGGATTTGGTTTCGTCAAGCGGATTCGCTGTCGCAGAGTTTTCGGGTGATTACGTTCGATCCCCCGGGGATAGGCAAGTCGGAATTTCGCGAACGGCCGCCGCATATGCACTTGCTCGCGGACGACATCGCGAATCTCCTGCGAGAGTTGCAAATCAAGCGAGCGCATGTTCTTGGAGCCTCTTTCGGTGGCTTCGTTGCTCAGGAGTTCGCGCTCGGTCATCCGAAGCTGACGCGATCGCTCACACTGTGTTGCACCAGCTTCGGCGGTCCTAATCACGTTCTGCCCGCGGCGGAAGTAATGGTGGCCCTCGCTTCGATGAGCGACTTCAATACGGAAGAGCGCGTGCGACGTAATTTGATTCCGGCGTTCTCGCCAGAGTTTTTGCGGGATCATCCGGACGTTCTTCAGCAGGTGATTGAATTGCGCATGGCGAATCCTGTGGACGAAAGGGCATTTCGATGGCAAATGACGGCTGCGATGAGTTTCAATGCTGAAGCCCCCGTTCGTGAGATTACTGCGCCGACATTGGTGATTGCGGGGGACGCGGATCAGATCGTCCCACCACAGAACTCGCGAAATCTTGCCGCGCAAATTCCTGGTGCTGAGTTGAAGATGATCGCAGGCGGCGGCCATCTTTTCTTCATTGAACAGGCCGATGAATTCAATGCAGCGGTCACTAGATTCCTAAATCGAAATTGAGATGGCGTTCGCGAAAATAGTCGGCACCGGCTCTTATGCTCCGGAAAAGGTGTTAACCAACGACGACCTGAGCCGGATGCTCGGCGAAGACATCAACGAATTCGTTTCGCAGGTCGTCGGAATCAAAGAGCGCCACATCTGCAACGAGAATCAAAGTACTGCTGATCTCGCCACTGCGGCCGGTCTCAAGGCGTTGAAGTCGGCGGGCGTGAACGCGGCAGACCTGGATCTGATCATCCTCGCGACCGACACGCCTGAACATCTTTCGCCGGCAACTTCAGTCGTAGTTCAGCACCGCATTGGCGCAAAGAACGCGGGCACTTTCGACGTCAGTTGTGCCTGCGCTGGCTTCGTCACGGCGCTGGACACAGCATCGAAATTCATCATCGCCGATCCCGCTTACAAGAATGTGTTAGTCATCGGGGCCTACGCGATGAGCAAGTACATCGACTGGACAGACAAGAAAACGGCGACGATCTTTGCCGATGGTGCGGGAGCCGTTGTGTTGCAGGCCAGTGACGGAGAGCCTGGATTTCTCGCGTCGAAATTGGTCGCGGACGGCGCTTACTCAGATTTTATGGGCATCTACGCCGGAGGCACGCGCATGCCGATTACCGAAGAAGTGTTGCGCGAAGACCG
>JBKPPE010000225.1:0-6547 GCA_046733375.1 Acidobacteriota bacterium
TCCTTGCTCCGCGTAATCGTCTTGAACACGCCGGCGCCTTTCAATTCTTTGCGAAACGCTTTGAATGCAAAGAACCCGGAGATGCTTTCAAAGACGAACGCGAGTCCCAACACGACATAACTCCAGGTCGGATCGCCACGATGCGGATGCACAAGGTGAGTAATGCCTTCGTAGACGGACATGCCACCGCCCAACGAGAAGACGAGAATCGCGACGATCAGTGGCCAAAAATAGAGCTCCTTTCCGTGTCCAAATGGATGATTGTCATCGTACGGCTTTTGGCTCTTACGCAAGCCGACGAGGAGCAGCGCGCCATTGCCTGTGTCGACCAGCGAGTGGATCGCTTCAGACAGCATCGCGGAGCTGCCGGAAAAGAACGCTGCGATGAATTTCGTTATCGCGATCGCCAGGTTTGCGGCGATGGCCGCAAAGATGGCGACCTTTGATTCGCCCGTCATGCGTCACACAATAACAAATCATCAGGCGGTTACAGAACTTCGATGTTTTGCTAGTGCGATTTGCTGCTGCTATAAAGACGCCAGAGATTCGTTGCGCGAAGGAGAAACAGCTTGATCAACGGAGCACACGTAATCATCTATAGCAAAGATGCCGAAGCCGATCGTGCCTTCTTCAAAGACGTGCTCGGCTTCAATTCCGTCGATGTCGGTGGCGGATGGTTGATCTTTGCTTTGCCACCGGCTGAAGTCGCTTGCCATCCCGGCGAGGAGAACAGTCAGCACGAGTTATATTTGATGTGTGAAGATCTGAAGGCAACGATGGCGGCGCTTGACGCGAAGGGTATTCAATGCACGGATGTGCAAGAGCCGCCGTGGGGCATTCTGACGACAATCAAATTGCCGGGCGGCGGCCGGCTCGGTTTGTATCAGCCGAAACATGCGCGTCCGGCTTAAATCTCTCCACAAATTTGCTAACAACAAGAGGGAGAAGCAGATGACCGGTTCCAAAGCAGCAAGTTCGACGGGCCCCGAGCTAACTCCGCGCGCCATCATCATTGGCCTCGTAGTCGCGATGATCATCGGCAGCGCCTATCCATACTGCGTCCTGAAACTCGGCTTTGGACCGAACCTGTCAGTCGTTTCTGCATTCTTCGGATTCATGGCTTTGGTGCCGCTCGTTTTTGCGCTGCGCCTGACGGACACGAACGCCCGCGAGAACAACATCGTGCAGACGATGGGTACGAGCGCGGGCCAGACTGCGTTCATGGCGGTGCTGCTTGCGGCGTTCGACATGCTGAACGCGAAGGGAGTTCTCCAACCTGCGATCTATCTCAACACGTGGCAGATTTTTCTGTGGCTTTGCAGCGCAAGTTTGCTCGGGATCCTGCTCGCCGTGCCCATGCGCCGCCATTACATCGATGAAGAGAACCTCACGTACGCGGACGGCCTCGCAGCCGGAGAAACGATCAAGGTCCTGCACGAAGGTCGCGACAGCGGCGCCGCGAAAGGACCGCTGGCCGCGCTCGGCATCGGCACATTTTTCTCGGGCCTGCTGATGATGATCACGACCTATTGGAAGTGGGTGCGCGACACCTGGTTCATTCCCGGCCAGGAAGCGATGAACATCGGCTTCAACATCAGTCTGCTGAGTTTCGGTTCGGGCTTACTGGTCGGATTTCGGATCTGTCTCGCCATGGCGATTGGCACCGCGATCAGTTGGTTCATCCTGCCGCATTTTCTTTTCTCGCACGGCATGATTACCGCGCTGACATATCCCGCAACGCTGCGTTGGGTGATGTGGCCGGCGACCGGATTGATGGTTGCCGGAGGATTGATGTCTCTCGCTTTGAAGTGGAACCTAATCGTAAAGACATTTCGCGGATTGAGAGCCAGCACGAGCGGCGGTCAGCGAGACTTTCCCATGCGTTACGTCGTGATTGGATCGATTGTGATGACCATTCTCCTGTGCGTCATTCAGTATTTCAGCATGGGCATTCCGATGTATTTGTCGTTGATCGCGATCGTCTTCTCGTTGCCGCTGATGCTGGTGGGACTGCGCGTGCTCGGCGAAACGAACTGGGGTCCAATTAGCGCGATGTCCAACATGATGCAGGCGATTTTCGCTTTCATCTCGCCCGGCAACGTGCCGGTAAACATGTCTTCGAGCGGACTGACGGGAACAATTGCGGTGACATCGGAAGCGTTGATGCAGGACTTCAAAGCCGGCCAACTCGTGAGGTCGAACCCGCGCAATCTCACGATCGCGCAACTCATCGCGGCGCCCATCGGCGCGCTCGCGACCGCTGTCGTTTATCCGGTGCTGCGCGCGAAGTTCGGGATCGGACCACAAGGCCTTTCGTCGCCCATCAGCGTGAAGTGGGCGGGCTTTGCTGAGTTGCTGACGCAGGGATTCAAAGCGTTACCGCCGGGATGTCTCGTTGGACTCTTGATCGGAATCGCGGTCGGCATCCTGCTGACAGTATTGGCGGAGAAGTGGCCTGAGTACATGCCGTCGCCCGCGGCCATCGGCATTGGGATGTTGATTACCGCAGCAGTTTTGTTGACGTTCATCCTCGGCGGTGTGGCGCAACTCATCTGGGCGAAACTTTCGCCTGAGACTGAAAAGACCTATCGAATTCCTTTGGCCTCTGGACTTATTTGTGGTGAAGCAATCATCGCAGTGGTTTTAGCGGTGTTGGCGGCAATGGGTGTGAATTTCTGAAAATTGTACAGAACCCCGAGCGGTAGCGAGCGGGTCAAAGATCCAATTCTCGATGACATTTGGTGCTTTTCCGATAGCTATCTCCTTATCCCGCTCGCTACCGCTCGCGGTTCTGTAAGATCTGTGCTTATCTGTGGATATGGACTGGCGCGACAATCTCATCCACGACTCATCACAACTCCGCGAACTCTTGTTGCAGACGAAAAGGATCGCGGTGCTTGGCATCAAGACTGAAGCGCAAGCCGATCAACCGGCATTCTATGTTCCCAAATACATGCAGAACGTGGGCTTCAAGATCGTTCCAGTGCCCGTGTACTACCCAAGCGTGACTGAAATTCTCGGTGAAGAAGTCTACCGACGCGTGAACGACATTCCGGAAGAAGTGGACATGGTGAACATCTTTCGCCGGCCACATGACATTCCACCTCATCTTGATGATCTGCTGGCGAAGAAACCGAAATCGGTTTGGATGCAGCTCGGCATCAGTCACGCATTGGTAGCCGAAGAGTTGGCCAAGGCGGGCATAAAGGTTGTGCAGGATCGCTGCTTGATGGTAGATCATCGCCGCTTGGCGTCTTAATCAGACAACATGTTCGACTTTCTCATAGTCCCGTTGGCGGCGATGCTGGTAGCGGGACTTGGCGGCGCGGGATATCTCATTTACCGGCGGCGACGCCAGCGAAAAGCAATTGATGACATCCTTTACGATGTCAATCCACTCGCCGAATGGACGTATTCGCCGGAAGAATGGCGTAAAGCGGTCGCGGACGAACTGTCGTGGGGAAGTCCGAATGACGGAGCGACACTGATTCGTATCTGCCGTAGCGGCATCTACTTTAAGAATCCGAGCCGCGAACACCTTATTCCGCTGAACAACGGCACGCGCGTGGTGACGTTCGCCGGCTATCTCGGCGGGGAAACTCCGTTGAAGTTGCGGACGCGTTGGCGCGAGGTGAGTGAAGATCAATACGGCCGGGAAGAGATCAAATATCATAAAGAAGACTTCCGCGTACCCGTACCGCCGCGCGAAAACGAGGCGGCGGAAAATGTCGTCAGCTATTTCACAAAATGGATTGAGGACAACATGAATCTCTACACGAAAATGGTTCCTGACGACGAACCAATCAGTTTGTTCGGCAAAGATTCGTTTTGAACCACGTCCGCCGCAATAGCCACGGCATTACGACCGTGAGACAGGGCTCATTTCGATGAAGGCAAAGCGCTTTTCTAAATCTGTGGTTGAAGCAATTCGCGTCGGCAGGATTCTCGGCATTCGCGCGGGCACCAAGCCGCATCGCATCATCGGCATCTGGGCCGTGGTAGTTGAAGACCGTGTCTTTGTGCGCTCGTATAGCTTAAAAGAGCGCAGCTGGTATCGAACCTTCCAAGAAGACCCGCGTGGCGTCATCGAAGTGAACGGCAAACAGTTCAAAGTGCGACCGGTGTTCACGCGTAGCGAGAGGTTGAAGAAACTTGTCGATCGCGCGTACGCCGAAAAGTTTCCGACGCCCGGCTCCCGCGTCTTCGTCGAAGGCTTCAAAGAAAAGCAGCGAAGGGATACGACGACTGAATTGGTGCCGCTCTAGGGGAAAGAGCAAAGAGCTTTGCCCTTTGCCCTTCATCGCTCCCCCGCGTAACCTTTTTCTTCGCTCACAGTTTATACAATTGGCAGAACAATGACGGGCAGCGAACCTGCACAGAAAACGCGTCTCGCGAAACCGGACGAGACAGAGGAGCGGCGCTTGGTTGAAGCGGCGCAGCAGGATCGCGCGTGTTTCGGAGACGTGTACGAAAGATACTTTGAGCTGGTGTATAGCTACGTGGCGCGCCGCGTTCGTGATCGGGCCGCGACGGAGGACTTAACCAGCGAGGTCTTTCGCAAAGCGCTCGCGAACATCGATCGATTCAAATGGACGGGCGCGCCGTTCGGCGCGTGGCTGTTGCGGATCGCGTCAAACCTGATCGCAGATCGCGCTAAGCGTCAGACGAAGGATGGCGTGCGGGTCGATGAGCTCTCCCCGACGGTTGGGCTATCGCCCCGTGATGCTGCGAATTCGACGAAGTCACAACAAATCCAGTTGGAGGATGCCGAGCGACGGGCTTGGGTGATTCGCAAAGTCGACGAGCTTCCGGACGATCAGCGCCGCGTGGTCAGGCTGCGCTTTGCTGAAGAGAAGTCGATTAGCGAAATTGCGGTCGCGCTCGGGCGCACTGAAGGCGCAATAAAGCAACTGCAGTTTCGCGCGTTGCAGAGCCTGCGAGCAAAACTCGACATTAAGTAACCGTGATGAGTAATGCGGTGATGAGTAATGAGTGAAGTTGAATTAACAGAGCAACTCGATCAAGCAATCGACGCGATGCTGGCCGCGGGTGGCACGATTCCGGCTGGCGTCGATGAACAGATTGCCAGACTGCTTGGCATCGCTGTCGAGTTGCGCGCTCTGCCGCGCGACGATTTCAAAGCGCGTTTGCGACAGGAACTTGAAGAGGAGGCAGCAGTGAGTATCGCAACTAAAGAGGCGCCAAAGAAGGCCAACCCTGTGAGAGAAGGATTCCGCACGATCACGCCCTATCTGGTGGTCCCGGATGTGCGTGCTGAAGCTGAATTTCTCAAACAAACGTTTGGCGTTACCGGACCTATTTTGGGTCTGGGCACGCAAGGTGGTTTCCATGCGGAATACAACATCGGTGGCTCGATGATCATGGTCGGCGGCGGCGGCGAGGGTTCGCAATGGAAAGGAACGCCGTTGCCGGCATACATTCACCTGTACGTTGACGATGTGGATGCCGTCTATGAAAAGGCGGTGCAGGCCGGCGCTACGAACGTGTCTGCGCCAGCAAATCGACCGTACGGCGATCGTGAATGCGGTTTTCGCGATCCCGGCGGCAATCAATGGTTTGTCGGAACACATCAGGGTGAATCATTCGTCCCGGAAGGCGTGCCTAACCTGATGCCGACGCTGCTTCCGAGCGGCGCGCCGAAAATGATCGACTTTCTGAAACAAGCATTCGGCGCCGAGGAGCTCTCGGTGCATCGATCGCCGGACGGTGCGATTCGTCACGCCACGATTCAGTTGGGTACGTCGGTGATCGAACTGGGAGAGGCCCACGGTCCATGGCAGCCGATGCCTTCGGTCTTCATGATGTATGTCGATGACGTCGACACGTGGTTCGAGCGCGCAACCAAAGCTGAAGGCGCCATCGTGAAAGCGCCACCTACGCTGCAACCGCATGGCGCGCGCATGGGATCGATTCAAGATCCGTTCGACAACGTTTGGTACATCGCATCGCAAGTGCAAACTGCCGGGGAATGACCGGCAGAAACAGAAAGGGAAACTATGGGCGCACCAGGAATGTTTCGCATTGCTTTGCAAGTAGGCGATCTCGCAGCGGCCGCGGAGTTTTATTCGAAGTTGCTGGACGATCCGGGTATTCCGATTCCGCGCGGCTCGCGGCACTACTTCAACTGTGGCGGCGTTATTCTGGCGCTAGTCGATGTGGCGAAAGGAGCCGGTGAGAAACCACAGCCCACGCCGGACTACATCTATTTCGCGGTCAACAATCTGGAACAGATTTTTGACCGCGCTAAGGCCCTGAACTGTTTAGCCGACGATCGGTATCACGACCAGGAAGCCGGACAGATTGTGAAGCGACCGTGGGGCGAACTGTCGTTCTATGTCGAAGACCCTTGGGGCAATGGCCTCTGCTTCGTCGACGAAACGACTTTGTTTACAGGAAGGTAGAGTCTAGGGGCAGGGCTTGTCCCTGCCCCAGCCGGCTAAAACCGGGCAGGGACTAGCCCTGCCCCTACAGATCGCAGAGAGGAAGTTCATCTATGTCAGTCAAACCAATTCCAGAAGGTTATCAC
>JBKPPE010000226.1:0-3501 GCA_046733375.1 Acidobacteriota bacterium
GTTTGCGGGTCAGTCGCAAAGCAATCCCCAGAAGGAGCCGCAGAAGGCTCAGCCACGAACCGACGCCAATAGCCAAGACAAGAAGAATCAGAAGCTGCCCGCTACTGGCGACCGGCTTGAGCCGGACGATAAGCCGCGTGCCACTGACGTGCCGGATGATGTGGTCGCGAACCGTCAGGAACGACTGTCGGAAGAAGAGGACGTTAACTCTTCCTACAATAACTTCTTCACCACGTATCGCCTGGGCCCGGAAGACGTGATTTCGGTCGACGTATTTAATCAGGAACGATACTCGCGCAAGAACATCACCGTGCCGCCGAGTGGCCGCGTTTCGCTGTCGCTGATTCCGGGCGGCATTTTCGTCAACGGCAAAACCGGTGAGGAAGTGGCGGCGATAATTAGCAAGGCTTACGACGAATACATCATCGATCCTCAGGTCACCGTTTCGCTCGAAAAAGCGTCGTCCTATCGCTATAGCATAATTGGCGATGTGGGCCAGCCTGGCATTCGTTTGATGAGTCATCGCATGACTGTCACTGAAGCGATTGCGGAAGCCGGCGGTGTGCTGGGCACAGGCGACAAGAGCAAAGTTGTCGTGCTGCGGCGGCAAACCGACGGACACTTGGCCCAGTTGCCAGTCAACGTGTCGGCCATCTATAAAGGTCACGCGCCAGACACGCTCTACCTCGTGCCCGGCGACCAGATCATCGTGCCGGGCAACAAGCTGAAGAAGATCCAACAGGTTCTCGGCTTCGCGCAAGTCCTCAGCTTCGCGCGCATCTTTGGAGTGCCCGTACCCTAACCTTAAGCAATCGCGCCGAAGCGCGACGCGCAGCGATGGTTAAGCTGAAACCACAATTGAATCTTCACGTGTTCCTGCCTGCAGCTGACTTTGCCTCGTGGCTCGCGCGTTCGCTCGTCTGCCTGCTGCTCGTAGCGCCGGTCATGGCCCAAACAGCCTCATGGAGTCGCGAGCAGTCCGGCACGATGGCCTGGCTTCATGCCGTCTTCTTCCTCGATCAGAACCGCGGTTGGGCGGCCGGCAGCAGAGGCACACTATTACGCACCGTTGACGGAGGACAGAGCTGGCAATCCCGCTCCGCTTCGACAAGAGACCAGGTGCGCGACATCTTCTTTCTCGACGAACGAAACGGCTGGCTGGTCTGCGAAGTAAACATCTATGAGTTGAAGACGAAAGAAGAGCCGCGCGCCTATCTCATGCGAACCACCGATGGTGGCGACAACTGGCAGCGCGTAGAACTCAAAGGCTTCAACGTCGATTCGATTTTGGTTCGTGCCATGTTTAGCCGGGCCGGACGGGGCTGGGCTTTCGGCGAAGCGGGCGCGATCTATACGACCCGTGATGCGGGTGAGACCTGGAGTCGTTTGCCGTCGCCAACCAATCATTTACTGTTAGGCGGCGTTTTTGTTGACGACGACCGAGGTTGGATTGTCGGCACGGGGGCCACGATCAATCAAACGTCTGACGGCGGGGATACGTGGTATCAGTCGCGCCTGCCGCAGGTAGAGAAAACGGTGCGCTTCACCTCCGCTTCTTTTATCGATAACCGGGTGGGCTGGGCTGTCGGCAGCGGTGGCAATATCTTTCACACAATCAACGGCGGCCGGACCTGGCAGCAACAAGCCTCGGGCGTGGACGTTGATCTCTTTGACGTGAAGTTCCTGGATGCCCGCGAAGGTTGGGCGGTAGGCGCTGAAGGAACGATTCTCCACACCGTCGATGGCGGCGGGCGGTGGACCAACGAGCGCCGCGTGACCGAACATCCCTTAGAACGAATCTTCTTTACTGACAAAGCGCACGGGTGGGCCGTCGGCTTTGGAGGAACCGTCCTCACGTACTTGCGGAGCTAATCAATGAATACAACTGCCCGCCTTATTATATTGTTTTTGATCTGTGTGCTTACTGTCTCAGCCGGTTTTGCGCAAACTGATCCAGTAGTGAGTTTGCGCAGTCAAATCGAGGCGGCGGCGACACCTCAGGACCGCATTCGCCTGCAACTGAAACTCGCTGACCAACTCGTCAGCACAGGACACAAATCGGAAGCGCTCCAGGAGCTGCAACTTGTCGCCAACTCTGACGTGTTCGACCCAATATCCTTTTACAATCTTGGCAACGCCTTTGCGCGATTAGGCGCATCGGAAGCCTCAGTCGCCGCGTACCGTAAAGCCATCGACCAGCGCAAGGGACAATACTCGCGCGCCTACAACAACCTCGGAGTAGTGCTCTTAAGGCTGAGCCGGTGGGACGAAGCTTATGACGCTCTGCTCATGGCGTTAAAAATTGAGGGATTCCGCTACGCTGAAGCCAGTTACAACCTTGGGCGCGTTTACGAGGCGCGCGGGCAGAGCGACCTGGCGGCCCGTGAATGGCGCCGCGCGCTTAACGTTGATCCCCATCATCAAGCCGCAGCCCAGGCGTTGGCTCGCTCCAGCATGGAAGAAAGGATCGTCGTTGCCGACTTAAAACCTGCTGCGAAGCCGGCTCTTTCGAAGCCGGCTCTTTCGAAGCCTGGTGCGGCAAAACCTCCGGCAACTGAATCAGAATCTGTCGCAACCCATTCTTCAAAAACACTGATACTGGACCCGATCAGTTACGACTTGCTGCAACGCGCACGTGACTCTGCCGAGCGAGGAAAGGTGCCGGAAGCGGTGACAAACTATCGTCGACTGTTGAATCGCGAGAATGGTTACTTTGCTCCCGCTAATCTCGAGCTCAGTTACGCATTGCTTACTCTGAAGCGCGTCGACGAAGCCTTCGACAACTTGCTTGAGGTCTCAAAACGGGATGGTGCTCGATACCCAGCGAGTTACTATCACCTGGCGCGTCTTTACGAGGCCAAAGGTGACCTGACGCTCGCCGAAGCAGCGTTCTCACAAGCGTCGAGCGGCTACACCCCGCCCAATGTTTACTTTCTGCTGGACCTGATGCGCGTGCGCGAGAAGCAAGGTAATTTCAAAGGCGCACTCGAAGCTCTAGAGCGCTATGTCGCGTTAATGGAGCAACAGGGTAAAAAACCAGACTGGTCAGATCAACAACTGGCGGACTTGCGAGCGAAAATCAAGTGAGGCTGATCGGGCCGGTAGTGCCCTGATTTGAAATTCTCTCTGCGTCTCCGGTGAATTCTCTATGCCTCTGCGGTGCAGTTTTCGCCCGGGAAAAAGATTTGCTTAGAATGTCGCAACCGCTCAGTGTCGCCGCTATTTTTCAGCCCAACTCTTAAAACAGCCTCCCGGAGGCTTGCTTCCGTCTGACTCTCAAATGCTGATCGTCTGCTCTGGTTGCTCTACGAATCAAAACCGGTATGAATGCAAGATTGGACCATGAGACTTACGCATCGCATCTCATCGCTCTATCATTGTCGGGAATGTCGCCAATTACAACCGCTCAGAGTCGCCGCTATTTTTCAGCCCAACCCTTAAAGCAGAGTTGTTGCTTGTGGACCATCGAGTGAGAATTCTTGCATGGCAGCCTCGACATTC
>JBKPPE010000227.1:0-2614 GCA_046733375.1 Acidobacteriota bacterium
TTCTGGATGATTGCAACAGATACATGCCGATCCAGAAAGCATCGACGTCCGTTGAAAGATCCGCTGTGTGAATCTTATCGATTATGTCCCCGGCAAATTCGGTGGCCAGTTCCGGGTTCTTCCGATTCAGACTGTTGAGAAGTGCCAACAACTGAAACGTAAGACCCTTTGCTAAACTTTCACGGGCGATCTGTAACGCTTTCTTCGGATCGCGCTCAGCGGCTTGGTTGGCAATCTCCTGCTCAAGATCACTGTCATCCGGAAGGCGGAAGTTTGGGTTGGTTAGTGGCAGCGGTGGCTGACGTGTGGCCCGCAACATGTCCAGCGCAAGTTGCGGATCTCGACGTGCGACTCGAACTAGAAAATTTCGGCGCACCGCATAGGCTTCAAAATATTCCTTCTGCGCCTTTTCAATTGCTTGAGTCTTCGTTGGCGCGTTTTTCGACTTGGAATCCTTCGCTTTCGTCGTCGCGTCTTCAGCAGCGTCAGTCCGCAAACCCAGACTATTGAGTGCATCCCAAAACAGTGTGCGCGCCCGCTTTTCGTCATGCTTCCAAAGAAGATCAGCGGCGCTCGCTTGAATAAATGATCGGTTCTCAGCCAGCTTTAGACCCCAAGCGCCCGAGACTATCTCGTCCACAAGTGCAAAGGTTTGGCGCTCGAGTTCCTGACGCTGCTCGACCTCTTTCTGCGCTTTCTCTTTTTCATCCGCCTGCGCCACAACGTACGTCGGAGTCACCAGCACAACGAGAAGCAGAAACACAAAGTTGGGAAATGAATACTTGAGCCGCATCCTAAACCTTGACACGTCGAAGAGGAGACCTGGGTTGCGAAAAAGATACTCTCGGAAAGGCAGATGGGCAATGTGGCTGTGCTGCCTGATGTGCGGAGCTTTGTCGCGCTTCCGTTTAGGCTTTTGTCGTTACTTAGGGCTGCGCGCCCTAACGATTGGGCGTAGCCAATTTACAAAATCTCCCGCGCCGGAAGGCCGAACGCCTTCCGCACATCAGCCGGCAGAGCCAGAGAAGATTTTGGGTACTGGTTCAGTTTGAGGTGGCACGCGCATCCTGCGCGTGATTCACGGGCGGGACGCCCGTGCCAATTCTTCAAACTGAACCAGTACTAGATTTCGGGCGATTCTGGCGCGCAGACGAAATCTCAAATAGAATGCCGCGCGCTTTGCCAGACCAACCTAGGTTCGAGGAAATTCCCGTGAGACACTTCAAGCTGATTCCAACTGCTCTACTCTTGCTCGCCACTCTTTGCGTTTCAATCAGGCCTCAAAATCAGCCACCCATTGGAATTCGCCCGGAGCCGCCCGAAGGCAAAGGCGTGGTCGTGTTGCGTGCTGCGCGTCTTATCGACGGAACCGGCGCGCCGGCCATCAATAACGCCGTGGTCGTCGTCACCGACAACAGAATAACCGCAGTCGGTGAGGCGAGGTCAGTCCGCGTTCCGCAAGACGCAAAGGTGATAAGTCTTGGCGATGTGACTTTGCTGCCCGGTTTCATTGACGCGCACACCCACCTCATTGGCCGCGTGCTCGGAGATCCGGAAGGCGACAC
The DNA here is from genome assembly GCA_046733375.1 of Acidobacteriota bacterium. Classification (GTDB taxonomy): domain Bacteria; phylum Acidobacteriota; class Blastocatellia; order Pyrinomonadales; family Pyrinomonadaceae; genus UBA11740. The sequence goes on from JBKPPE010000227.1 coordinate 1,566, forward strand.
CTCCGCGGTGAAAGACTATGACGCCTGGGGAGCGATCCTTGGCGTGATTCATGCGCGCGACACTTTGATGGCGGGCTTCACCAGCATCCGCAACGTCGGCGCTGACGGACCGTTCAGCGATATGGCTCTGCGCAAAGCAATCAACGAAGGCTGGACGCCCGGACCGCGCATGGAAACTGCCGGACACGCGATCGGTATCACTGGCGGACACTGCGACGAGAATGGTTACAAGCCTGGCTTGCTACAACTCGGCCCAATGCAAGGCGTCGCTAACGGGCCGGAAGAAGTGCGCGCCGCCGTGCGTTATCAGATCAAATACGGAGCTGATGTGATTAAGACGTGCGCCACCGGCGGCGTGCTTTCCGAAGGCGATGCCGTCGGCGCAACGCAATACAGTTACGAAGAGCTGAAAGCCCTGGTCGATGAGGCCAATAAACTAGACAGAAAAGTTGCCGCGCACGCACACGGTACGGAAGGAATCAAGATCGCAACGCGCGCCGGCGTTTCTTCGATCGAACACGGATCATTTCTCGATGAAGAAGGTGCACGCATGATGAGAGAGCGCGGCACTTTTCTCGTGCCGACTTTAATGGCGGGCGAGGCGGTCGAGCGTGCCGCGAAAAACGGCGTGTTGAAAGGCTTGCGTGCCGAGAAGGCGCTTGCCGCAGGGCAACATGTTCGTAACGCCATCAAAATCGCGGTCACGAATAAACTGCAAATCGCCCTGGGCACCGATGCGGGAGTCATTCCCCACGGCACAAACGCGCGCGAATTTTTCCTGCTCGTTGATTGGGGCGGCATGTCAAACATGGACGCCATAGTCGCCGGCACGATGAACGGCGCGAAGCTGCTCGGCTGGGACAAGAACCTCGGCTCACTTACCGCCGGCAAATGGGCCGATATCGTCGCGGTTAGCGGCGATCCTTTGAAAGACATTCATGCAATGGAAAAGCCGGTGTTTGTGATGAAGAACGGTGTGGTCTATCGGAAAGATTAATCTCGCAAGTGAGAAGTACAGAACCGCGAGCCGTAGCGAGCGGGATAAAGGC
>JBKPPE010000228.1:0-9044 GCA_046733375.1 Acidobacteriota bacterium
CGGCGGACTTGACTGTGAATGTCGCTGATCACGTGCAGACAGGGTGGGAGACAACCTTCACAAGCTACTGGAAATTCTGGATCGTGATGTCGTTGGCGGTCGCCGTCGTCTTGTGGGCGATTGGATTTGCGCTGTCGCTTATCTGGCCTGAGCGAACTACAGAACCGCGAGCGATAGCGAGCGGATCAGAGATTCAAGCTTGAGTCTTCCACCTGCTTGCGGTGTTGTAACTACTTGCCGAGCACGGCTGCCTGCGGACTCAAGGTCAACAAGTGCCAGCGTGAGAATGTCGGAAGCGCGTTTCGTAAATCCAGATAACCTGTCTGCACGTACAGTTTTTCCGGCACCGGCCATTCAATACGCACAATTGGATTGAACGAGACGGGAACGCCGCTAGGCGTGCCGCCTGTATTCGGCTTCGATTGATCTGCACTTTTTTTCGAAGAGCTCTTTTCATCAAAAGCCGCGGATGCAGTCAGCATGCGCTCGCGCAAAACTATGCGAGCCTGCGTTGGCACCTTTCCGGACGCATCATAGATGCCGATGTCAACGTCGAACGCTGTCGCAATCTTTGCTGAGTCCGGCGACCACACCGGCGGTGCCTGCGCCAACTCATCATCAAGCAAACGCTCCTGGCCATCCAGCGTAATCACGCGCGGCCGGCCGCTTGGTGTTTTGTACTCGCGTTCCCGTGCGTCCCACTCGCTTTCCTTACACGCCAAAGCAGACACCGCGTGGCCATCCGGCGCCCACGACAGCGCGAAATAGATCAATCCATCGCGCGTTGTCAGCGGCCGCAGATCGTACCCGTCGCGATTGCAAATGTAGATTTGCTCGGTCGAGAAGGTCGCAATCGGCGGAAACGCCGGCATGACCGTCGGCGTGGGCATTGGCGATTCCTGCGATTCTGGCCGTTCGAGACCTGGCGGCGTGGGGCTCGGTTGCGGCTGCGCAGCCTTGCGAGCAACAAACGCGACGTAACCGCTATCGGCGGACCACAGCACGGAATCCTGAAACACAACCGCCAAATCCGGCGGCGTCAGATTGCGGATAAAACTTCCACTGCTCGCATAGAGATCGATGTGAAAAGTCGTCGACGGTTCATCCTGTCCGCTGTAGAGCGCCAGCGCGCGCTGCCCATCGGGCGAGGATACGGTGCGATGCAGCACCAGCGCCTCATCTTTGCGGCGCACGTCAAAGTCCTGCTGAATTGCCTGAATCGGTTTGGCATCTTCGGCCGAAGCGTTCGGCGGCGCTTCAACATCGGCTGTAAAAGTGAACGCGAGGCGCTGCGCCGGCACATCCCGCAACTGCCGCGGCCGCACACGTTGGGCTTCGCTGTCGCTGCGGCATGCAGACAGCAGTGCAAGTGTGAAAAGACCGAAAGTTCCGAACAGCGTTAAGACACTACCGGCATGATAAGTGGATCGAGATCGCGATGAATCGACTGGATGCCTACGCCCCTCCCCGCGCGCGGGGAGGTGTCGGGGATCGGGTTCTGCGCGTCGGCAACCTCTCCCCCAATCCCCCTCTCCGCGCGCGGAGAGAGGGAAAGAGTAACGAGACGTTTTCATCGGGCGTGATGTTAGAAAGCCGCGGCGTGTGCTGTCAATAAACGGGTGCTTCGCCTCGATGCTTTCGTGTTAGTCGCGAGCAGTTCACGTGCTAAATCCAGATCGAGCGCGAATAAGGCGCGAATCGTGTTGCGCGGCGACAAGTGATCCTCGTCAGAGCTGTCATCGTCGACGCAGTTGTGCTCGACGGCGCGCGCAATGCGCCGCGGCTGTGGCTCCCAACTCGGATTTTCGTTGAGAAACTGGCTAGTCGCCAATAGACCGACCAGATCACAGGCAAGCTCTTCCGCTCGCTGTCCGGTGATCACCAAATTCGTGCGGCCGGCGGCGCGACGTGCGATTGCGCGAAACAACGGGCGCAGCAAATCAGACTGTCCGCTCGCGACGTGGGTGAGTTCGTGTCCCAGCACGCTGACCATTGCCTCGTCAGATTTGAGGCCTGCGAGAAAAATGGTGCCGAACTCGATCACTCGCGGATCGCGTAGAAGGACCGAAGCATTGTCGCGCGCGTCTACATTGGGACGGATTCTTTTCACCGCTTGCACGCGCGCCGACGCCGCATTGACCCGCGCGCGGTAGGATGGCGCATCGTACAATCCATACTCCTTCGACAGTTCCACAATTGCATTCACCACCAACTTTCGCGTGGCCGGCAACAAACGATCAGCACGTCTGGCGCCGGCGACGGCGTCAGGATTGCTCGCTGATAAAGATGGGCGCGCCTGCATTTCGTCGATGGGACTGCTACCAAGCGGATCACGGATCCGTTCGGCGCAGGCAGTGCCGATTGCCTTTTCCACTATGTTACGGTCGGCAGCACTGAAGGTGTCCCGCGGGGTCGACGAATGCGCGCCGCTGCGCGAGCGTTTCTGGGCGCTGGCGGGTGAGAAGTTAAGGGCGAAAGCGAGCAGCGGGAGAACGAAAAAGAAGACGCGGAGACGCGGGGACGCGGGGACACGGAGAGTACAGACGGCACAATTGAAGAAGCCTTGTCTCGGCGTCTCCGGGTCTCCGTGTCTCCGTGTCAGTTTTCTCACCGCGTCTCCGTGTCTCCGTGTCCCCGTGTCAGTTTTCTCTCCGCGTCTCCCCGTCTCCGCGTCTCCCCGTCTGGCTTTTCATCGATTCTTCCACTCCGGCTTCCGCTTTTGCATGAATGACCGCACGCCTTCTTCAGCGTCTTCGGTCTTCATCAGCTCATGTAGATACAGATTCTCCACGTTTGTGAGCGCGGATTCAAAGCCTGGTTGTCCGCCAACGTCGAGTGCCATGCGCGTCATGCCGAGTCCCGCGCCGGAAAGCTCGAGCAACTTTGCGACGACGCTTTCTGCTTTTGCTGCAAGCTCGCCGGTCGGAACAACGTAATTCACCAGGCCGAGTCTTAACGCTTCATCCGCGTCAATCAAATCACCAGTAAGAATCAGTTCGCGCGCTTTACGTTCGCCGATGATGCGCGGCAAAAGAATCGCAGCGATTGGCGGAAACACGCCCAGCTTTATCTCAGGCTGGCCAAAACGCGATTGCGCGCTCGCAATCACGATGTCACAGGCACAAACCAATTCACAGCCGCCGCCGAGTGCGGCTCCGTTCACGACCGCGACAACGGGCTTCGCAATTTGATGCAACGCGCGGAAGATCGAATGAAAACTGTCGAGCATTTGGAAAACTGTGGCGGGGACATGCTCTTCCACCGCGACACCGGCGCTAAACGCGCGCGTGCCTTCGGCGGCATCGAAAACGATTGCGGCCAGCGATCGATGTTGCGCGACCTCGTTCAAAGCGACGTTGATTTCGCGCATCATCGCGATGTTCAGCACATTCAGCGGCGGACGTGCCAAAGTGATGCGGGCAACGCGGTCTTGAATCTGAAATCTGATGTTTTGGAATTCCATCGTGTCAGAACCGCCTGCGGTAGCGGGCGGTTAGCGTCAACAATTGTGAATCCACCGAGCTCAACCGCCCACTACCGCAGGCGGTTCTGACCTACTCTTCTGCCGGCTCAGTCACCACCGGTGTCTTTAGATACTTCGCAAAGAACCGCACATATCTTCGCACACGATCCATGTTGTGACGCGGCTCAGTGAATCCGTGGTTTTCGCGCGGATACACGACGAAATCAACCGGCACATTCATCTCTTTCAAAGCCATGTAGAACTCCTGCGCCTGCGCAATCGGCACGCGTGTGTCGACCTGGCCGTGCATAATCATCACCGGCGTCTTCACGTTCTTCACGTACTTCATCGGCGAGCGGTCCCAGTAAAGTTCCTGCGCATCCCAGGGCGACTTGTCCGAGTAAAACCACCGCAAGTAACGCTGAATGTCGTTCTGCGAATACATCGAATAAATATTCGTTAGGCCGGCGCCCGGGGACACCGCTTTGAAGCGATCAGTTTGCGTCAGAATCCAAAACGTCATGTAGCCACCGTACGACCAGCCAAACGCGCCGAGACGATCAGAATCAGCGATACCACTCGCGATCATCGCATCAACCCCGGTCATGCAGTCTTCGTAATCGCCTTTGCCCCAGGTGTTCTTATTAGCCTGAGCAAAGGCCAAACCTTTGCCCGTCGACCCGCGAAAGTTTGGTTGCAGCACCGCAAAGCCATTTGCCGCCAAAACCTGTACCGTTCCACTCCAAATATTCAAGGACGCGCCGGTTGGACCGCCATGCGGATTCAACAGGAATGGCACTTTGCCGGATTGATAACCTACAGGTTTCGTGAGGACGCCTTCGATTTCCGTGCCGTCTTTGCTCTTCCACGTCACAATTTCGGATTGCGCCAGCGAATAATCTCTCATCCACGCGTTGTGATCTGTAATTTGTTTCGGCGACGAGTAGCCGGCGTTTGATATGTAGAGTTCCGCTGGTTGTTGATTAGTCCCAATCGTCCCTACGACCGTCTTCCCATCGCGACTAATTTCAGAAATTCCGATCGCTCCGCCGCGCTGTGTAAGTTGCTTGACTGCGCCGCTGGTAACGTCTGCGGAGTAAACTTCAACCGCTTCTCGAGTATTTGTGCTGAAGTAAATGCTCTTGCCGTCCGGAGCCCAGACCGGAGTACCAGTCGGGAGTTCGAATTTTGTTGTGAGTTCGCGCGGCGTCCCGCCCGTCGCAGCAATCACATCGAGGAAGTCCATCGAAACGGCGCCACGTTCGCTGCCATTGAACGCGATCCACTTGCCATCAGGAGACCAACGCGGATTTTGACTCGAACGTTCATCACTCGTGATCTTTTCTTTGGCGCCGCTCGATACGGTGAGCACCCAAATATTGTCCTGGTCGCCGTCATCCGCTTTCGGCGTCGGACGCGTAACGTAGGCGATACGCGTGCTGTCCGGCGACCACTGCGGATCGGCGACGGTATAATTACCTTCCGTTAGCCGCTTCTCTTCTTTCTTGTCGAGATCGAACAGCCAGAGATGCGTCATCTTAATGTCGCGATCTATGACCATCGTGTCGTCTTTGACTTTCTTTCGATCCTCTTCGTCTTTGTTCGGTTGATCGCTGGCCGTTAAGACAAGCCGCTTGCCGTCAGGCGAGAAATGAAAGCCGCTCACTCCACCTTTGTGCGAAGTTACTGACCAGGCTTCGCCACCGTCAGCCAGCATCATCCACACTTGCCGCTCGCCATCCTTTTCGCGATCGCTGAGAAAGGCGATCATCGATCCATCCGGGGACCATTCGGGCTGACTCGCGCTTTTGTCGCCGCGCGTAAATTGCCGCGAGTGGCCGCCCCCAGTCGGTGTAACCCAAATCTGCGTCACCGTCTTCCACTCTTTGTCCTTCTCCATTTTGACTTCGCTGACGGTGTAAGCGACGCGCGCGGCGTCAGGCGAAAGGCGTGGATTGGCGACCCCATTTATTCTAAGCAGGTCCATCGCCGTCAGAAGTTTTTTGCCGTCTTTGGCGCGTGGCGCGGGTGGATCAGGCTTGGGCTTTGGGTTCTCTTGTGCCAGTGCGGCAGCGGTGGTTAGCGAAAGAAGAATTAGCAAAGTGCTGAGTAAATGTTTGAGGTTCATTGTTACTCCGTCAAAACAGTCAGAACCACCTGCGGTAGCGGGTGGTTGATCGATGCAATCTGCCAGCTTCAACCGCCCGCTACCGCAGGCGGTTCTGACATTATTCTTTCCAATGAACAGTCGCGAATGAGTGCGGGTCAAAGAGTTTGTCTGGCAGCGTCACGTTCGCGTGCAAATCGGAATACTCTTCGATCGTCACCACCTTGTTATCGACCAGAAACACAACTTCCGGCGACATCCAGCCGCCGCCGAGTTTCACGTACTTATTGAACTGCGTCTCCTGCGTCTGTGTGCCATCTCTGCCGGCCGGGCGAATCATGCGCACGAAAATCAGATTCTTCTTGTCGATCCAAAATTGCGTCGAGTGCGCATCACCAGCTTTCGCACCAACAACATACACCGGACGTCCCTGCCACGTGTCTTCATGAAAGATCGACAGATCAAACTTTAAGCCTTTCAGCTTTTCGATCGCCTCATTCTCCGGCATGCGATAGATGTCAAAACCGAGCACCATTAGCGGATGAACGAACGCACGATTTGAATCAACCTTTCCGTTCTTGAAAACATAAATCTGGCCATCGGTAAACAGAATGCCGTTGCCGTCTTTCGTCGGCGTGAAATCGATCCGCAGCGAGCCGGGCAGCGACATTGCTTCATACCACGTCTCGACTTTTCGATTGCCGTCCTTGTCGATGTTCGTGGTCTTCTGCACGAACGTCGCCGTCTTATACCAGGATTTCGCGTACTTCTTCTGCATTGCCTGGATGAGCTGTTCGGTGGTGGTAATCGTCGCGGCGAAAGTTTCTACGCTGACCAGCATGACTAGAAACGCTAATAGGCTGAACCGCTGGATAATCTTGGTTTTGGACATGATTTACTTATTCCTCAGTTCCTCAAGCCGTGCGACGTCTGCTTTGTCCTGCGGCCTACCTGATTTATTCTTAAGCAGGTGAGTCAATCCGATCACCGGAATCGTTATACCTTCTAGTCGAACGGAGAAAGCATCTGATTCCGCCTCTTCATATTCAACACCAGTAATTTGTGTCAGGATATCAATTCGGCGAGGCGTCACGCCGATTTGAACAACATTAGCTCGCTTGATGAAATCCTGCTTAGATATGTTGTCGAGAGGTGCGCCGAACCTCGACAGAGCTGACCAAACACGTTCGGCATTCTGTTCAGAACACTTTACCCAAAGATCGATATCGCCCGTAGCGCGCGGTAGTCCATGAGCAGCCACCGCGTAAGCTCCGACGACCATGAACTCAACCTTCGCTTCGCAAAACGCGGACAATATGTCGCGGAAGTCTGAGTTCAGCAACTGGTTCTCCTTTAAAGGCCCAGGCATCGAGCGTGAGCTGCCACATCATCTGGAGGCGTTCGGCAGGGGTGGTTTTTGAAAGATCTTGAATGTCAGATTTATCCTGGTCGAGCAGATTTGAAACTCGGATTTCAGACGTTTTTACGGCCATTTGCTGCTCAATTATAGCACGCGAAGAGATTCACTTATCGGCGCTGCCGAGCATTGGAATCTTCACACCCTTCTCTTTCGCCGTCTCAATCGCCTCTTCGTACCCCGCATCCACATGCCGAGCGACGCCAAGACCCGGATCGTTTGTCAGCACGCGATTCAAGCGCTTCGCCGCTTCGTCGGTGCCATCAGCAACTGAAACCTGGCCGGCGTGAAGCGAGTAGCCGATACCAACACCACCGCCATGATGAAACGAAACCCAGCTTGCGCCACTCGCCGTGTTCAGCAGCGCGTTGAGGATCGGCCAGTCGGCAACCGCATCCGAGCCATCTTTCATTCCTTCGGTTTCGCGAAATGGTGACGCGACCGAACCAGTGTCCAGGTGATCGCGACCGATTGCAATCGGCGCTTTCAAGTCCCCGCGCTTCACAAGTTCATTGATGGCTTCACCCATCTCAGCGCGTTCGCCATATCCGAGCCAGCAAATTCGCGAGGGCAAACCTTGAAATTTCACTCGATCGCGGGAGAGCCGCAACCAACGATTCAAAGTCTTGTCATCAGGGAAAAGTTCCAGTGCGAGGTCGTCAGTCTTGCGAATGTCATCGGCTTCACCCGATAGTGCGACCCACCGAAACGGTCCTTTCCCTTCGCAGAAGAGGGGACGAATGTACTCGGGAACGAAGCCGGGAATCTCGAATGCATCTTTACAGCCGGCATCAAAGGCCATCTTGCGAATGTTGTTGCCGTAATCGAAAGCGATCGTGCCGTTTCGCTTCAAAGCGAGCATCGCTTCGACGTGACGCGACATGGACTCCATCGAACGTCGCACGTAACCCGCAGGATCCATGCGGCGTAATTCGATGGCGCCTTCGACCGACAGCCCAGTTGGCACATATCCATTCAAAGGATCGTGGGCGCTGGTCTGATCGGTCACAGCGTCGACTTTGATACCACGTCTGACAATCTCGGGAAGAATCTCAGCGCAGTTGCCGACCAGTCCAACGGAAACAGCACGCTTCTGCTCGCGCGCGTCTTCGCAAATATCGAGCGCTTCATCAAGGTTCTGTGCCATCCGATCGCAATAGCCCGTGCGCACACGCCGCTCGATGCGTTCGGGATCGACTTCGATCCCGAGAAAGACTGCGCCATTCAGTGTCGCCGCCAATGGCTGCGCGCCACCCATGCCGCCCAGTCCTCCTGACAACAAAAGCGTGCCACTCAAATCGCCGCCGAAGTGCCGGTCGGCCATCGACGCAAACGTTTCGAACGTTCCCTGCACGATGCCTTGCGTGCCGATGTAGATCCAACTACCGGCGGTCATCTGGCCGTACATCATCAGACCCTTGCGCTCGAGTTCGTGAAAATGATCCCAATTGGCCCACGCTCCGACCAGATTTGAGTTGGCGATCAAAACGCGCGGCGCGTACTCGTGCGTGCGAAAGACGCCCACCGGCTTTCCTGATTGCACCAGCAACGTTTCGTCATTTTCGATTTCCTGCAACGAACGCACGATCGCATCGTAAGCCTGCCAATTCCGCGCGGCTTTCCCCGCTCCGCCGTAGACAATCAAGTCGTCGGGTTTCTCGGCGACCTCGTGATCGAGATTATTCATCAGGCACCGCAGCGCAGCTTCCTGGTGCCAGCCTTTGCAATTGAGGGTCGCGCCGCGTGGCGCACGAATGTTTCTTCCCGACATGGGCCGGTAGATTAAAACAGAAAAGGGATGAACCGAGAAGTTGGCGCGCGCCGTGGGCTGTGAATAAAATCTTCGCCACGGAACGATTCTTCTTTCATGCTTCGACGAATTCTCACTGAGACTCTGGTTTGTGTGCTGATATCTGGTTCTCTGACGCGTTCAGGAACATCTCAAGTCAAATTGGCTAACCAACCGCGGCGCGCACGCGTCACTATCATTTATCGGCCTAGCCATCCCGCGAATCGTTTTGTTCCTTCGCACGCGCTCGGTGCCGGCATCGATGGTT
>JBKPPE010000229.1:0-8704 GCA_046733375.1 Acidobacteriota bacterium
CCGCCGAGTGTGTGCCCGAGGAGGCCACGATCGTGGTTGAACCAGGGTGTGCGGTAAGTTCCGTAGATAGTGAAGCGATGCGGCGTGTGGAAGCGCGAGAGTCCACGACCCGCGCGCGCGTTGTTGCCGTTCTGGTTGGTATCGCCGGCGCCGACGGCGGTCGCCTCTGAAGTTGTGTCGATCGCCTTGCTATAGGTGTAGGAAGCCTGGAAGTTGAAGCCGTGACTTAACCTCTTGGTCCACTCTGCCTGGAGCGCGTTGTAGTAACTCCACGCGCCGTTGCTCACCACTGTGTTAGTCGTGAACGCGCCGTTCGGGCGGCGCTCGTTGGTGCGCGGGACGAGCCGGCTGTACTCCAAGGCGCCAAGCGGGACGGCTACTGGACAGGTCGTGCTCGTCGGAATACCGGCCAGCCCAGTGCCCGCGCACACGACGTCGGCGGCGGGCCGGAGTATCTGCCCGCGCACGTCAACGCCGCGCGGGTCGCCCGGTGGCCGCTGTGCCGCCGTGTAGAGTACCGCGGGAGCGTTGTTCGAATGGTTGGCGACGAGCACGCCAGCCGGATCGTTAAGCGGCAGATTATCGAGCGAGTAACGCAGCAGCCCTATACCACGGTTGCCGGTGTAGCTAATCCGGATCTTCGAAGTGAGCGGCATCTCCCGCTCGTAGCTCAAGTTCCACTGTTGCGTGTAAGGCATTTCCAAGCCAGGATCGATTAACGTCTCGGTGTGGCGCGTGGTCTGCGGACCGGGAACGAAGACGAAGCCGTTCGTCGGGTCCGCGAAGTTCGTCGGGTTAAAGCGCGGGTTGGCCGGGGACGTTTCGTTGAAGAAAAACGCGTTGGGCGGGTTGAAGCGCACGGTCGCGCCGCCCTGCGAAAACACGGACTGAAAGAGGCGGCCGTGATAAATACCGTAGCCACCGCGAATCGACGAATCTCCAGGTTCACCAAAAAAACGACCAAAGAAGCCGCCTGCGAACTTCGGGGTCCACGCAAAGCCAACGCGCGGCTCGTAATTGTCCTTGTCGTCTCCGAAGCCGTAGTTGAGGCGCCCCGCGATCTCTTCCGGCGCTGAGACGTACTCGTAGCGGAAGCCCAGGTTGAGCGTCAGGTTATCGCGAACCTTCCAGTTGTCCTCGACGTAGAAGTTCGACTCGTTGATGCGGTTCTCCAGGAAGAACGGGCCGTACCCCTTTTGGAAGTTGTTGACGCAACCATTCAAGAACGAGTAGAAGGCCGACGGCACGCCGGTCGGATTCGCGGCGTTGATAAGATTCGGGTCACGGTACACGACGGTGTTGCAGGTGGCGCTGTTGAAGTTGTAGAAGTTGCGGGAGAAATTATCGGCGAGGTCGTCAAGCTGCTGGCGGCGAATGTCGGTGCCGGCCTTGAGGTAGTGGTTGCCGCCGAGCAGGGTTGACAGGTTATAGACGAACTGGTTGTCGGTCTGGTAGCGCTGGATGGGGAAGTTGCCGGCGTTGCCGATGACCGTCTGCGTGCCCACGGGTGCGGGATTAGTGAAGCGGATCACCGGAGTGTCGTTGCCGGCGGCGATGTTCACAAGCGTTGTGCGCAATCCTAATCCATAACGAAACTCCCCGACTGTGCTGCTTGAAAACAGGTGCGTCCACGTCAAGCCAAAGTTCTGCTGTTTATGATTCTGATCGGCGCGCTCACCGGGGATGACGTCGTCAGCTACAAATTTCTGACGCGTGTACTGCCAACGCGCGAAGAACGCGTCCGCGTCACGCGGATTCCAGTCGAGGCGGCCTGAATAGTCGCGCGCCGGGAAGTCGAAGCCCTGTTGGCCTCGCCACGTGCGCGGGCCGCTGGCCGGGTCATTCGGCACGATGTTCTTAAAGCGATCGATAACTGACTGGATGAAGGCGCGGTTGGCCGGAGTGTTGTTGGCCGGCGTCTGAAGAAACCAGTTGGAGGGGTTGCGCTCGGCGACCGTGAACACGTCGCGCGAGATATTGTTGGCGCCAGTGTTCTCCGTGTGGTCCAGGCTGACAAAGGCGAAGAGGCGGTTTTTCAAGAGAGGGAAGCCTGACGTGAAGCCGAACTGGTTGCGACGCGCGACGCCCTTCCGTGCGCCGGGACTGAACACGTTGTTCGTCGCGTTCAAAGCGCTGTCGTTGTGATACCAGTACACGTCGCCGTGCAAGTTGTTCGTACCCGCCAACGTCTGCACGAGGACGACTGCGCCGTAGCCGCGCCCGAACTCGGCGGTGAAGTTATTGGTGATGACCTGAAACTCCTTGATGGTCGAGAGCGACGCTCCCTGACGATTTTGATTTTCAGAAGAGTCGTCGTTGTTGACGCCATTGATCTGGAAAGTCGCGCCGCGCGTGCCCGTTCCGTTGAAGTTAATCGAGGACCCGGACGAGGCGGTGGGGTTGTTCTGTCCCGAGGTCGGGTTCTCCTGAAAACCCGTGAACGTTTCGGCCAGCGTCAGGAAATTGCCCTGGTTAAAGACCGGCTTATCGAGAATCTCCTGAGCGTTCAGTGTGCCCTTGATCTCTGCGTTAGTCGTATTAATCGGCGCTACTCCACCGGATTCGACGGTGACGGTTTCGCTGATACTGCCGGCGTCAAGCCTTACGTCAACCACGCGTGTCTGATTCAACCCCACTTCCACGCCCTCTTTGAGCGTAGTCTTAAATCCCTGCTGCGAGACGGTCAGATTGTACCGCCCAATCGGCACAAACGAAGCGACGTAAACGCCGTCGCTGTTTGTTTTCACGGTGCGCTCTTGTCCGGTATCGGCGTTCTTAATTACAACATCCGCTCCGGAAACCACGCCGCCATTCGGGTCGGTGACAGTTCCCTGCAAAGTACCGGTAACGGTCTGTGCGACTGTGATCGAACTTAAAAAGCAGCAAGCAGCAACTGCCATCAGAAACCTAGTTAGATATGGAATGTGGCGATTCATCATCAGAGTCCTCCGGACGAAATGGAATTCAGTGTGCTCGGCCGTTTTGATTACATTCGACGCCGAGAATTTTTGCGGGAAGGCCGGCCAATTCTATTAGCGCGCGAGCTACAAATAAAACTAAAAGAACTTATCCTTTCGATAAGTCCGGTTAATTGCTCTATTCAGACCGATCGTGGACAGTTAAGGCGGAACTCTGAGGGCTAATACAAATGGGGAGTGTCTCTTTTAGCAAGACTAATCCATCAAGTTGAAACTGAATTCAGCGATTTGTGATTGAACGCAAAATAGAAAAATGCCCGCAGCGAAAGCCGCGGGCATTCCCCTTGAGACTAGGATTGGCTTAGAACCAGACCTTCGCGCCGAACTGCATGGTGCGAGGGTCGCGCACCGCTGTGACAATCCCGAAAAGCGAACTGGTGATGTTGGTGCTGCCAAAGCTGCGGAAGTTTGTATGATTGAAAATATTGAATACTTCCGCGCGGAGCTGGAATCCGTATTGGCCATCGCTCCCAAATCTAACGTTCTTGGTCATCGTGAAGTCGACGCGCTTGGTCGGGGGTCCGGTAATGATCCCACGGCCGGCATTTCCAGGCGTGTTCGAGACCAGGATTCGATTGCCAAGGGCATCAGCCAATGCCGGATTCGGCTGAAAGCAAGCGGTATTGAAATACTGCTCGCGCGTATGCGGCGCGTTGGCGTTGGGATCGCACAACAGATTCGGACGACCGGTCGGATTCGCCACCAGGAAATTAAGGCCGGCTGGATCGTAGTTGGACGTGGCTGGACTAAACGGTAACCCGGAGTTGTATGTCGCAATGCCCGAGGCCTGCCATCCGCCGAGGGTCTTGCCGACGAATCCGTGCTGTGACTTGTAGAACGGCAACTCATAAATGTAGTTCACGACCAGCACGTGTCTGCGGTCAAGCGTCGCCCGCTGCTTTTCAGCAGCAATGTTGTAAGTGTCCTGCGGCGCAGTGCTGCGATCGTTCGGGCTGTCGGTTAAGTTCTTCGCCCAAGTGTAGGCCAGGTTAACCTGCGACGCTCCCGAAAAGCGTCTTTGCGCCGAAACCTGAAGACTGTGATAGCTGGAGTTATACCGTGGCTGAACCTGAACCACCGACAGGTAACCTCGGTACGGACGCAGTTGATCGAGAATGCGGGTATCGGTAAACGTCGTAGTTCCTACAACGTTAGGATTACCCTGAGCAATCGTCGTCGCACTGTTCCGGAAAGCATATCCAGCCGGTTGGCAGCGAACCAGAGTGGGCGCTGGTGTTTGAGCATAAAAACCAGTGCCCGGTGCACAGAACGAATTCAAAGCCAAACCCGCGGGCAAATCATTCAGTTCCGTCAAGCCAATGAGGTGTGTGCCCTTCGAACCGAAATAGCCAACTGTGAAGATCGTTTTCTGTCCCAATTGGTGCTGAACATCGAGTTGCCAATGCTGCATGTAAGGCGTGTGGAAATCCGTCTGGACGGACCGCAGACTTTGCAGGGCCGTCGAAGCTGTGAACGAGCCTGCCGGATTATCCAGATTCGTGTTGGAGATAGAAAGTGTTTCCTGGTAGGGAGGGTTCGTTCCTATATTCTGCAGATACGTCCCATTGAGTACCTGCTCGTGGTAGATGCCGTACCCCATGCGGACCGACGTGGTGCCTTTCCCGAACGGATCCCACGCAAATCCAAATCGCGGCGCGAAGTCCTTCTTATCAACTTCGACGACATATTTGCCAAAAGGTGAAACTTGAGGCGTGCAATTGAACGCCGCCGGGCCAGTGGTGAAATTCTGCGAGTTCACGATGATGCCGTTGCAGAAGTTACCTGTAGCCAATACTCGGGTACCATCGCCGCGTACTTGTGGCGCCTGGGCGGAATTGAAGAACGACGGATCGAAATTCGAAAGGCGGCCATTGTTATCGTAAGGCGCGCCGAAGTACGAGTACCGCACGCCATAATACAATGTTAGATTTCGCCGCATCCGCCACTCATCCTGGGCGAAAGCTTCAAACGTTTTTTGTCGCAGGTCGCCCGTGTAATCGAAGTGCGCTTGGCTAAAGGTCTGAACGTTGCCGACAAGGAAATTCGCAAACCGCTGTATGTTCGAATTAAGAGTACTGGCAGTCACGCCCGTTGGCAGTGTAGCGCTGAAGACACTGGCCAAGCCTTCATTATTGCCGGCCAATGCATTCTCGTTCTTACGGTACTGGGAAAAAGTCGCGCCGAATTTTGTAGTGTGATTACCCAAGATTCTCGTCACCGCGCCACCGTAATTCTTTTTCCACGAGAAGTTGTCGTAGGGACCAAAACCGCTGAGCCAGGTGAAACCGTTTGCAGTCATGTTCGCCGTCGACGCGTTATTGCCGATCGAGGGATTGCGATCGCGTTGATTTGGAAACGGCAATGCAACCGGAGCCACAAAATTCGCCAGTGATATTAGTCCGACGTTGTTGCTGAGAATGGCGCCATAACCATAGGTGAAACGGCCTTCGATAATTGTCTTTGATCCCAAAGAATAAATCGACTGGAACGTGTGCGTCTTACCGGGCGAGTTTGTTTCCGTCGTCGATACTCCAGGCAATGCGGCGCCGTTGGAAAAGAGGCCTTGGGCGTCGACCGTGGGAATTTTGTCATTTTGATAACGATAGGCGACCGACCAACGATCGCTGAATGAGTGATCAAGCTTCAGCACCCATTGGTGAAAGTCCGCGATGTTTCGCAGGGCCGTGGTTAGCAGATAAGGATTTGCCGCCGTTCCTGCATTTGGCAAGGGCAAACGATTGTAGATATTAGTGACGTAAGAGGCTGCGGCAGGACTGCGATTGCCCGCAGGAATCGGCGTTCCCGCTGGCAGGATATTTGCCCCGGTACAAGTTTCACTCAGGTATAGACGGGCGATGCAAACCGGTATCGGAAAGATTCCCAGTCGCAAATTCGCGTCGGGAACAGTCACGGTCGACGCGGAACTGAACCTGCGGTCCTTACGGTTTTCATTCGACACGAAAAAGAAGGTGCGATGACCGCGCAGCAAACTCGCTCCGCCCTCACCGAATCTTGGCAGGTAGACCGGTCCACCAATGGTGAACCCATAGTTGTTGTAACGAAACGGTGGGCGTTTTGCCTTTCCATTTGAATCACGACCGAACGGTGGAGTCGCAGTCGCATTCACCAGGAAATTGTTTGCGTTGAAAGCCTCGTTGCGAATGAACTCAAACGCAGAGCCGTGAAACTTGGAAGATCCTGATCGCGTAACGATATTGACTTGTCCGCCACCGCTGCGACCTGACTCAGCCGGAAACAGGCTTCGCAGCACTTTAAACTCGCTAATCGAATCAACACTCGGGTAAGCCTGAATGGTGATATTGGATCCCCGATCAGTGATGTCAGCGCCGTCAACGGTGAAAGTGTTCTGGCTGCTGCGCGCGCCATTGACGGCGATGTTAATCGTATTGGCCTGGCCGTCGGGATTCGTTGTGCCCACGTAAACTTGATCCGCGAGATCGTTCGATACACCCGGCGCCAGTGTGACGAGTTGAACCCAATTGCGATTGTTAAGCGAGAGCTCCTTCGCCTGATCGCCACTGATCACGGCTGACGCCGTGGGCGTGGTTAATTCCACCGTTGTCGGTGAGGCCGTCACGTTCACAGTCTCGCTCACATTGCCGGTCTCTAGTGCGGCATCGAGCGTGCGCCGCTGACCCACGTCAACCTTTACTGCCGGCGACAAGAACTTCTTGAAGCCGCTAATCTCGATCGAAACGTCATAAAGACCTGACGGCAAATTAGGGATTGAAAAGAAGCCCTCTTCGTTGGTTGTCGCGGTGCGTATGACCACCTTCTTTTCAGCGTCGGTGATCGTTACAGTCGCGCCCGAAACGACCGCACCGTTCGGGTCAGTTACCGTTCCATTGATTGTGCCGGTAGTTTCCTGCGCGGAAACGACCGCGGCGAAACACAGCACAACCACAAGAGTTGAAATCAGAGTGCGCAACAAATTACTTTTCATTTGGGGAATCCTCTCGGTCGGGGGTTTGGATTGCTGGTTAATGATTCGTCCTCGGAAATCCAGAACGTTTGATGGCATGAACAGAAAAATTTAAGCAACTCACGGGCCGTCGCGACGCGTGCATTTCACACCGACTCCCCTCACACAGTCAAGGAAAAGGTGTGCAGCGTAACTTACAATTCGCGACCGTTGGTGCTTGTGAAACTGCGGCTGCGATCGAAGGTCGTCGAACCCTGCACATCCGAATAATCGCAGCTAACCAACTCAGGCGCAGCATTTTATGCGAGCAATCAGCCACAACGAAAGCTAAAAGAACTTATTGAGCGGATAAAGATTGGTGATAGGGCCCCACGGGCACCGCCCGAACGCGCAGCCAAATTTTGAGCCTGTGGGTTATGCGTTGCCTGTCAGTGCCGTCACAGCGGAGACTTGCGAGTAGGCGCGTGCGTTCCCATGTCCAGAATAATGGATCATTTTCAGTTTTTCGGAGATGAGGGCGATGAACAAGGCGTCAAAGCAGTTCGACAAGGACGTCATCGATACTTGTTTCACGATTACAGCAAAAGAGACTTGACGCGGAAAATCGTGGCGGTATACTGCCGCCGAAAAATCTTATCAACTGCGAAGCTCTCGAGATTTTTCGTTAGGGTTTCTCGCCGGAGTAATTTTCAAAAGGTGTTTCCGATTCGTTCTTTGCCGGAGTCGTTTTCCATCAACTCAAACATTTGATGTCAAGGAGAAACTATGCGCAACCTTATCAGTCTCGCTTGCACGCTCTTCGTCGTGATTGTCATTAGCGCCACGATTGTCACGGCGCAAACTGGAACGTCGAACATCACGGGCAGTGTTACCGATAGCACAGGCGCGGTGGTTCCGGGCGCATCGGTAACGGCGACGAATGAGGCCACTGGCGTGAAGAGTACGCAGACGACGAACGACTCAGGCGTTTATGCGTTTTCATCGCTGCCAGTCGGCAATTACACAATCACCGTCGAGAAGCAGGGATTCAAGGCGCTCCTGAAAACCAACAATGCGCTGGAGGTTGGCACTCCTCTGACCGTCGACATGGTTCTCGAAGTAGGTTCGGTGGAAGAGAAGGTGACTGTCGTTGGTGGTGCTGAACAAATAAATACTGCAAACGCCACCATCGGCAACGTTGTCGAGCAGAAAGCGATCGAGACCTTGCCGCTGAACGGCAGAAATCCGCTGGCGCTCTTGTTGCTGGAACCGGGGGTCACACAACGCTCGTTTGGCGGCGCCGGATCAGGTGTGCACGTCAACGGCTCTCGTGATCGCGCGTATAACGTCACCATCGACGGCATTGAGGCGAACGAATCGTCGGTGCCAAATCCGGTGAGCAACTTGTACCGGCTGACGCCCGACAACGTTCAGGAATACAAGGTGACAACTAACAATGCGACCGCTGAGGAGGGCCGTAACAGCGGCGCGTCAATTTCGGTGGCGACGCGCGCCGGCACCAGCGATTTCCATGGCACCGCCTATATCTTCTTTCGCAATGAAGGACTCAATTCCAATGAGTTCTTCGCCAATGCGCAGAACGCGCCGAAGCCAGTGATTAGAATGTTTCAGCCCGGGTTTGAAATAGGCGGGCCGATTAAGAAAAACAAGACTTTTTTCTTCGGCAGCTACCAATATAACCGCGTCGACTTCACGCAGCCGATCGATCAGACATTCGGCAGCATACCTCTTACTTACACTGCCACGGCCCGTTCCGGAATCTTTCGTTATTTCATTCAAGACC
>JBKPPE010000230.1:0-10581 GCA_046733375.1 Acidobacteriota bacterium
GCATGAAGACGAGATTCCAAATCTCAGTGATCGTGTCGCCCGGCCCATTAACGTTTGCCGCACAGTTCTCCGCGTCGTTCGGATCGTCGCCCATGTAGTAATGGATCTCACTACAAGGACCGCACGGACCGGTCTCGCCCATCTGCCAGAAATTATCTTTGCGACCAAAGCGCAGAATTCGCTCTTTGGGGGCGCCAACTGCCTCCCAAAACTTTTCGGCGTCTACGTCAGGACCAACTTCATCGTCGCCTTCGAACACGGTGAACCACATGCGCGCGGGATCGAGCTTGAACTCGTTGACGAGCAGGTCCCAGGCGAGCTTTGTCGCGTCCTCTTTGAAGTAATCGCCGAAGCTAAAATTCCCGAGCATCTCGAAAAACGTCTGATGCCGCGCGGTCTTGCCGACTTCGTCGAGGTCGTTATGTTTCCCGCCGGCGCGCAGACATTTTTGCGACGAGCACGCGCGCAGATAGTCGCGCTTGTCGTTGCCGAGAAATACGTCCTTGAACTGATTCATGCCCGCGTTCGTGAAAAGCAGAGTCGGGTCATTTGCGGGCAGCAGCGGGCTGGAACGCACACGTGTATGGCCGTGCCGCTCGAAGTATTCGAGGAATTTCTCGCGAATTTCGTTACCAGTCATTGTCAGTGTGCAGTTGGCAGTGAGCCGTGAGCACAAATAGCAGGACGCGGAGATGGGGAGACGCGGCGACGGGGAGAAAACCCACGATTCACACGCCCTTCTTCAATTCTCCGCGTCTCCCCATCTCCGTGTCTCCGCGTCTCATCATTCGATGCTCGCTGCTTACTTTTCAGTCTAACATGCGCATCTTGGGTCATGAAGTTCAACGAGCCATCGAAGATGGCGGCAGAATGTAGACAGCGTAAGCCCGCTCGCTGCGCTCGATCACCCTGGGCTAAAGTCTGCCGGCGCTCCGCGGCTGGTTGAGTGTGACCCCTTAGTTGGGTTATTGATTAGCGTAATGCGCCACTGTCATTCGGTTCTTATTGTTCTATTGACCTCCGTGATGCTCGCCGGCTGCTCTTCTGAACCGCCGAAACGCTCCGGCCCGAAGTTCACCGGCCGCGTGTTGCTATTGACAGGTGATCCATCCAAAGGCGCCGCGCTTGCTGAACTCACGCAATCGGGTGATGGCTTTAATCTCGCGACCATAACGCCGGGCGTGACTGAGGCGGTCGCGACTACTGACGAAACGCGTTTGCTGTACGCGACCAAAGAAGAGATCAGTTTGCGCGATCTCAAAAGCGGCGTGGCGAAGTCGCTGATAAAAGTTGAGAGCGTTTGCCTGGCGTGGGCGCCGGACGGAAATCACTTCAGTTATCAACAACGATCCGGGGGCGCTACTAAGTTTTACGTCAGTGACCTCGACGGAAAGACGAAACTAATTCTGGATGACCCGAACGGTTCCACGGAATGCCCTCACTGGATTTCGAAAGATCGACTGGTGCTGGATCGATTCGTGGGCGCGCGTACGATCAAGGGGGCAGAGCTGAAGCCTAATACTTCGACGGTCGTCACGATTGAACCACTAGCGCTGAAAGACACGCCAAAGAAATGGACGATCGAAAGTGTTTGCGCGAAATCGAACAATGGGTTCGTAAGGTCAGATCAAGGCCGGCTGCTGATCGCGAAGAACATCGATCACTTTGAAACGCTCGATCCTTCGCCGGCGCCGTGCAGCGATTGTCGCTTCGTGGGTTATGCGGCGCAGAGCTGTTACCCGTTCTTCATCGAACAACCGCTCAGCACGACGACAGAATTGTTTTCCATTAATCCGATGGATTGGCAGAAACAGAAGCCCGCGTCGATCAGCTGGACGTTTTCTGCGGGCGCGCGATTCGTGATTAAGTCCTCGGCGCGTCAAGCGGTTGTTGGTGACGCACCGGACAAACTGCTTCTGATTGATGCCGAGAGCGGCGATGTGACGCCGTTTTTTAAAAATGAGGACGCGCGCAAACTCGGGCTTATCTCTCCGGCTCCCATTGTCTGGCTGGAGAAGTAAGTATCCCTGTTTACGCTCTAATACCTTTTAGCGATGTCCGTCACAGGAATCTTTTCCGCCAACAACTGCGAGGAAGTGGCTTCATAAAACCACTCGTTGAAATACCTCGAAAGATCGCGGCGTGAGACGCGTTGCGCCACCCGCTGAAAATCCTTAAAATCGGCCGGCTGTTCGCGGAATTCGGAGAGGAACTCCCGCATAATCTGGCGAAACTGTTCTTCCCCGACAAGTTGGTGCAACACGTACAGTGACCAGGCGCCCTTGGTGTACGAGTTTCCACCTAGTTCGACCTTTCCGTATTCGGCAATCGGCGTATCGAAGTTCCGCTTATCGCGCTGAACACGCTTAATAAAA
This sequence comes from Acidobacteriota bacterium, assembly GCA_046733375.1. Taxonomy (GTDB): domain Bacteria; phylum Acidobacteriota; class Blastocatellia; order Pyrinomonadales; family Pyrinomonadaceae; genus UBA11740. The sequence goes on from JBKPPE010000230.1 coordinate 2,376, forward strand.
ATCTCGCGGTCACGATCCATTTCATCGCGATACGCCTTCTCGCCTTCAAACTCTCGGAGAGCGAGCGCCTGGAAATACATCGCGAATGCCTCGTCGAACCAACGCGTGCGTCTGAACTCGAGCTTGGCCTTCGCGTTCCAACTGTGCGCGACTTCATGATAGAGCTGCGCCAGGTGCTGCGTGTCTGCGAAGGTTGAAGCTACTTGCATCAGGTAAAAGTCTGAAGCCTGCGAGCCCCAGCCATCCGGAATCTCAATGACCGTATAGCCCTGATAATCAGGCAGCGCGCCGAACATGTCGGAATAGAGCTTGACCGCACGACTCACACCGTCGAGCACCGCCGGTGCTGCCTTTTCATCTGGTGGCAGCACGTACACGAAAAGCTTTTTCGCCTCGTCTTTGATTACTTTGAAATTGGCGGCAGCAATGTCGATGCGCCAGGTGGGAATCTTGCTTTTGAAGATGAATGTCGACAGGCCATCCTTTGCAGTCACGCGTTGCTGCGCGCCGCCGCAGGCAACGACGTAGCCGTCCGGCACGGTGACAGACGCGTCGTAGGTGAACGGCACCTCAAGTCCATAAGCTGCAAGCAGGCTCTGGTGCGAAGCTTCAGCCAACATCGGATAGGCCAACGAGTCAGGCCGGAAGAGCGAGTACTGCTCGCCGATGCGATCCTTCACGTATTGCCAGATTTCTGAGTAACCATAGATCGAGCCCCCATAAGTGATCGTCAGATTCGTCGTGGCGCCGGGCAGTAGCGGCTTGGCCAGTTGGACTCGAACCAGGTTCAGTTGAAGGTTATGATCGTCGGGTTCGGCTAATCGCGTAATTGTTTGAGAAAATTTGAGCGGCGCACCGGTGCCATCATCGACCCTCGTAACATCTAGCAGGCGGTAGAGGAGAAACGGCAACTCGGAAGCCACTGCGGTGCTTTTGTTCGTTACCGCCATCGTTCCGACTGCCTCGAGACGTCCATCCGCAGGAAATAACCGAATTTGAAGCGAATAGTGCGTGACGTGCGGAAGCTCAGTGGCCGCAAAGGCTCGGGCGCAGCAGATGAACGCCAGCAGAAGGATTCTTGGGATATGCATTGCATCCTCCTAAAATCCCTGTTTGGTTACTCGGAGACGATTCGCCAAGCCCCAGGCGAGTAAGGGCGCAACTCTAATGATCAAACGCGGGCAGGTCGATTACGTTTCATTTAAATTCGAATGCATTCATTCGCCGTCGCCGGCCTCGGAATCTGATTTGAATGTCGCACGCACCTTCTCGCTAACCAATTCAAACTCGAAACCCTGACGCAGCAGATGGTCAAAAAGCTTCTTCGCTTCTTCGCGCGTCCTCGGTTTTCCCCGCAGCCGCATGCGTTTGGCAATCGCGCGATCAATTAAGCCCGCTTCAGGCGTCGATTCAAAAACTTCGTCGAGCGCAGTCTCGGCAGTCTTCTTGTCGACCTTCTTCAGCCAAAGGTCGCGTTGCAAACGGCGACGGCCAATCGGCCGCTCGCGCAGACGCAAACTGGCGTAGCTTTGCGCGAACTTTGCATCGTCGAGGTAACCGTATTCTTGCAGACGCTCGATTGCTTCATCGACCATTGCCTTTGTTGCGCCGCGTGTGGCGGAGAGTTTCTCGCGCAGCTCTTCAACCGAACGCTGTTTCGCGGCCAGCAACTTCGCGGCGCGCTGAAAAACACGCGCGCGCGCTTTCGCGGGATCGAGCGGTGCTTCTCGTTCCGGTTGTCTTAATTTTCGACGTTGGCGCATTCGGGGCGCGTCCTTCACTGAGTTCCGGAGGAACGAAATATTTATAGCCCCCACCTTATCTCTTTTCCAACAGAGCGCCGGTAGGCGCGCGAATAAGCTTCGTCCCTACGGCGCGGTTCGAGAAATGAAGGGCATCGGTTCTATAAATATTTCGTCCCTACGGGACGGGAAATCGCCATTCGGAAATCAAAAATCTAAAATGTTTTCAATGGACGGCGTCCTAATTATCGACAAGCCCGCCGGCATGACTTCACATGACGTGGTCGCGCGCGTGCGAAAAATTCTCGGCGAACGGAGAATTGGGCACACCGGCACGCTTGATCCGTTTGCAACGGGGGTTCTGGTTTTGCTCGTCGGACGCGCCACGCGCATCGCGCAATTCCTCAGCAACGCGGACAAGGAATACGAAGCTGTGATTCGGCTCGGATATTCGACTGACACCGGTGATTTCACTGGCGAACGCGTTGAACATGGCCGCGGCAATGTTTTCCCCCTCTCCGCCGAGCGGAGGGGGGTTGGGGGAGAGGTTAACGCGATAGCGCAACCCCACCCTCTCCTCACTTGTGGGGAGGGAGGAATGCCTAGCAAAGCCGAGGTGGAAGACTCCATGACTTCCCTGCGCGGCGAGATCGAGCAGCTTCCACCGATGTACTCAGCCAAAAAGATCGCCGGTCGCAAACTGTACGAGCACGCACGCCGCGGCGAACAGGTGGAGCGCAAACCTGTGCGCGTGATGATTCGCGAATTCGAAGCACTACCACTCGATGGCGCGTTGCTGAAAACGAATGAAGACGGAACGACAGATTTGCGCGTGCGCGTCGTTTGCTCAGCCGGCACTTACGTTCGGACGCTCGCGGAAGATCTCGGACGTAAGCTCGGCATGGGCGCGCACTTGATCGAGTTACGTCGCACGCGGGCTGGCCGGTTTCAAATCGACGCGGCGATGACGCTCGAGAAACTTGCCGAAGCTTTCGCTGAGAACAAAGTCGCCGATGCCTTGATCTCGCCGCACGCTGCACTATCACACCTGCCCTCAATCGATTTGGATGACGACCAGTTACGCAAGACTCTGCACGGACTCGCCTTGCCACTAAAAGACAATGAGCTGACGTTGAGTGACGGCGATCCGGTTCGCTTGTCGCGAAACAAACAACTGATCGCCATCGGGAAATACAATGCCGAGCGGCACGCGATTCATCCAGAAGTGGTGCTTGGGCCTCCATAAAGTCTCTCATATGACATATTTGAGTCATCCACGACTCTGTGGATGGCTAAACGCCGAAGGCGTTTACTACCTCGAGCCCAGGGTTGCGCGCGCCAGCGCGCTACCCTGGGTAATCAAGACAAAACAGATCCCAACCCCGAAAGGGTTGCGATTAGGTTCAGCTACCGAACCTTTCATATTTGTGAACAACAATTCAAGACCGGTGGCGCTGTTTCGGCAACCCCTTCAGGGTTGCGATTTCATGTTCGCTCATTACCCAGGGTAGCCGCGCCTACGCGCGTCAACCCTGGGCTGGAGGTGGTAAACGCCTTCGGCGTTCATGTTCGCGACGCTTCACCGGCTTGGATGACTCAAGTATGTCATCGCCGTTGAAAACGGTTTCAAATGACGCGGGCTCGTTCTTCACCGCTGAAGCGCGGTGTGAATGGGAAACCTCACTCGTGTTACCATCCACCTCCTTCAAAGATGAAAAAGCGCTATTTACTCGCCGGTCTTTCAGGTGTCGTCGCGGGTGCGGTCGCGACGAAACTTCTCATGCGACCGACGGATGTGAGCTGGCCCGACAGCCTGGATTTTATCTACAACCCTGAATATTCGTGGTTCACGTGCGTTAACGGCGTGCGCATTCATTACCAGGAGGCCGGCGATGAATCTGCGCTGCCGATCATGCTTATTCATGGCTTCATCTCCTCAAATTTGATCTGGAGTCACGTCTTGCAGCCATTGGCGCGAGCGGACTTTCGCGCCATCGCCCCCGACTTGCCGGGCTACGGCTACTCGGACAAGCCTGCGGATGCGCAGTACACGATCGAGGAACAGGCGCGCGCGGTGGTTGGCTTGATGGACCGGCTTGGGATCGAAAAAGCGGTAATCGCCGGCGCGTCGTACGGGGGCGCAATCGCGTCGATCATCGCGCTTGATTACCCGGAACGCGTCAAGAAGCTGATTCTGGTGGGCGCGGTAACGAACGATGATGCGAAGCGGAAACTGCTTTTGCGGATTTCATGTCTGCCGCTGATTGGCGATGTCGCGACGCCGCTGTTTCTCGGCTCACGCTGGATTCTGCGCAGGCGGATGGAAGACATGTATCGGCGCATGGGCCGGCCGATCAATGAAAAGATGGTCGCGTCACGTCATCACCTGCTGGCGACTTCGAACACGCATCGCGCCATGATTCGCACTGCGCGACGTTGGCGCGCTAACCGCATCGAACGCGAAGCACCACTCATACGCCAGCCCACACTACTTGTCTGGGGGGATGATGATGATCACATTCCCATCGAGAACGCCTTGCGCCTTCGTGACACGCTTCCAAATGCAAGATTAATCGTATTTCGTAACTGTGGACATTTGCCGCCGGCTGAGCAGCCGCAGAAGTTTGTTGAGATGGTCGCGGAGTTCTGCGGAATTAAGTCAGAACCACCTGCGGTAGCGGGTGGTTGATCTTTCGTTTTCACGAGTTGCCTAAAACCACGCTTCAACCCGCCCGCTACCGCAGGCGGTTCTGACCTAAGCCATCTTTAGCGCTTTACCCACCGATGGATCCCTGCGCACGCGCCAAATCTTTGAATCGAGGTAGTAGTGAATGAAGGCGTAGCCCCACAAAAAAGCGATGCCGAGTTGAATCGGCGTTGATAGCGCCGCGGGTGAATCGCCCGTGTGCAAATTCAAATAGCCGAGATACTGTCGCGGGCCCTGATAGATGAGGCCGAAAAGTATTCCGAAGCCGAGGTAGTAAATCAGACGGCGACTGATGAAGGCGGCGGGACCGAAAGTGGCACGCGCATCCTGCTCGTGACCCACGGGCGAGACGCCCGTGCCACCATACTTCTTGTTATGAAACCAAATCAGCCGGTGATATTGCAGGTTGTGATAGATCGTCAGAATCGCTACCAGGGCAATCGGCTTCGCCGGCATCGGCGTGAAGAGCGCCACCCAATGCATCGGAATCGCAGCACCCAGCAGCAAGTATTTCGGCACATTGAGCGGCTCGCGCAAAATCGCGCGTTGCATCTGACGCGCTAACCACGCGATGAATAAGACAATCGTGCCAATCAGCATCATGGTGGCAACCGCGTTCACCCCGCCGCGCAGGATCGGTGGCACACGCGCCATTGCGGTCGGATCACTTGCGATGAACTGCACGAACGGATAGTTAAAGGCGAACATGAGCAGCCAGCGATCGAGCGCATTATCAATCGGCGCCAGATCGTTGTTCTTTTTCTTGTACAGCACCATGAAACCGTAGTGCTGCTTCACCAGGTGGTAGTACGCCCAAAGCGCCGCGACAAAAAAGAAAGTGAAGCCGGCGCCCAGCAGAACCATTGCCGGCCCGATCACAAAGAACAGAAGCGAGCAGAGCATCAGTCGCTTCCGCGACTTCCATTCCGATTTGTCGAAGTAAGTTCGTGAGAAAGTTCCGAAGACATGTGGCGCATCAATCAGGATCGCCCAACCTGCCACCATCGGAATCAGCGGCAGCACTCCGGTCACATACAACACGAGCAGGAGATAACTCGACGCGACAGAGCCGATGAACCAGATCAGATCTTCACGGGCGTTGATGATCCAGCGAGCGGAGATGACGCCCGATTGCGTTTGCGGTTGAAGTGTCTCCGTAGCGGCGGCCATTGGGAATCATCCGACCGCGAAGCGGTCAGATTAAATAGCCGTGGGCAACGCCCACGGGTTGGAAATGAAAACATCTCCGACCCTGAAAGGGTCGAACAAATAAAACAACCACATGATAATTCGACCCTTTCAGCGTCGATGGTCTGATCGCATCTCAAACCGGTGGCGTTGCCACCGGCTATTAAATTCGTCCGCTACGCGGACGTTAACCCGCTCTTAAATCTTTCCCCGTCATCTCGTTCGGCTGCTCGATTCCCAGCAACGAGAGCATCGTCGGAGCGACATCTTCGAGCGCACCTTCGCTGCGCAGCGTGCCGCCGATCGAATCTTCGGCAATCAAAACAAACGGGACAGGATTCGTCGTGTGCGCGGTGTGCGGCTCGCCGGTCTTGGGATCGATCATCAATTCAGCGTTGCCATGATCGGCGGTTATCAACATAGTTCCCTTCGCAGTCCGCATCGCCTTCGTGATCCACCCGAGGCACGTGTCGACGTACTGACACGCTTCGATTGCCTTGTCCAGTTTACCCGTGTGTCCCACCATGTCTGGATTGGCAAAGTTGACTATCAACACATCATTCTCACGTTCCTCGATCGCGCGCAGAAACTTGTCGGTGATCTTGAACGCTGACATCTCGGGCGCAAGATCGTACGTCGCGACTTTAGGTGAAGGGACCAGCAAGCGTTTCTCGTGGGGAAACTCGCGCTCAGTGCCGCCATTGAAGAAATAAGTGACGTGCGCGTACTTCTCAGTTTCGGCGAGCCGAAAGTTATCGACCTCGTGTGCCGCAAAGACGCCGGCAAGGATGTTACGCGGCAACTCTGGCGGAAAGGCTACCGGCAGCGGATAGTTCTTGTCGTAAACTGCAAAGCAAACGAAATGAGTATGCGGGCGGTTCGGCGTCGGAAAATCGTCGAAGCCTGGAACCGCGAGCGCACTCGTGATTTGTCGCGCTCGATCCGCGCGAAAGTTGAAGAAGACGACGGAGTCGCCATTCTGAATCGTGGCGACGGGCTTGCCGTCGTTGCGCGTTATGACGATTGGTTCGACGAACTCATCAGTCACGCCCCGTTCGTAACTCTTTTTGATCGCGGCAACCGGATCGGTCGCACGCTCTCCTTCTCCGTCAATGAGCATCTTGTAGGCTCGCTCAGTTCGTTCCCAGCGCTTGTCGCGATCCATCGCATAATAGCGACCACACACCGTAGCGATTTCGCCGATGCCGATCTGTGCGCACTTCTCCTGCATCATTCGCATGTACTCGTAGGCAGATTCAGGTGGGGTGTCGCGGCCATCAAGAAAACAATGCACATATACACGTCGCACTTCGCATTCCTTCGCCATCTTTAACAGCGCATATGCATGCTCCTGCGATGAGTGCACGAGGCCATCTGAAACCAAACCCATGAGGTGCAGCGCGCGATCATGTTTGACCACATTGTCCATCGCCGCGTTCAGTACCAGATTGTGAAAGAAGCCTCCGGTGCTTATCTCATGATTGATGTGCTCTATGTCTGTGCGCACGACCCGGCCGGCGCCCATGACCAGATGTCCCACGTTCGAGTTTCCCATCACGCCTTTCGGCAAACCAACACATTCGCCGGACGCCTGAATCAATGTATGCGGATATTTTTCGAGCAGCTCATTGTAAAAAGGCATCTCGGCCTGTGCGATCGCGTTGCCTTCGCGCTCGGCGCGATAGCCAAAGCCATCGAGAATGATGAGTGCGAGTGGAGTTTTTTGTTTATTCAAAATCTTTCCCGTCGTTTAGAGGCGGGCTACCGCCCGCCAGTCGGCCGGTAGGCCGACTCTAAACGGCATCAGTTTGGGTTTGCCCAGTAGTCCGGACTTTCTTTCATATTTGGATCAGGTCGCTCCATCCAACGTTCCGGACGATGCAGTTGGATGAATCCGAATCTCTCATACAATCCATGTGCGTCCTTTGTAGACAGAACCCAACGCCGAAACCCTTGCAACTGCGAATGCGCGAGAATTACTTCCATCAACCACTTGGATAACCCGCGGCCGCGATGCTCCGGCAGCACGAAAACATCAGCGACCCACGCGAACGTCGCATAGTCAGTAACTATGCGCGCAAATCCGACTTGTTCACGGCCTTTGTAGATGCCAAACGGAAGCGAATTCTCGATCGACTTTTTCACCACTTCACGTGATCGACCGGTGGCCCAGTAGGATTCGTTACAAAGATAGTTGTGAATCAGATCGAGATCGAGACGCGACGGTTCGGTACTGATTAAATATTCGCCGCGCTCCCAGGTGTTGGTCATGGAATTAGTGGCACAGACTTCAGTCTGTGGTTCGCATCTGGTAAGTACCATCACAGACTAAAGTCTGTGCCACAGCTATTTCGGCGATATGTCGCTACGCAGATAGAACAACAGATCCGTTGACGGCGGTTCGATTCCCAACTGGCGGATCATCCCCACAATCTGTCCACGATGCAGCGTCGCATGATTAACCACATGCTGCATCTGATCGACCAAGCGCATCGAACTGGGATCGCCACTCAAAAGGCGAAAAGGCAGCTCTGCAGCTAACCTGTCTTCATCAAGCTGAGCAATGAAC
>JBKPPE010000231.1:0-4807 GCA_046733375.1 Acidobacteriota bacterium
GACGTACACCCAGCCTTCGATGGCAAAGCGCGTCGCCGCTGCGATTCCCTTCCTCTATCGAAGTGTCGGCAACAAGAAAAACATCTCGGGACCGCCGTCGCCGATTCTCAATTTGTCGCACGCGCAGCGCGCCACGTGGAGCAAGTTCTTCCTGTGGGGCGTTCAGAATGCCTTTCTCGACACATATGGCCTGCCGCTGAAGGTATCGACACGAACTTATCGACAGAATTTGCAGGACTATCGTAAAGCCCACATTGCCGAAGCGCTCTCGATTCTCGGCACTTATCAGAACATCCAGCAACACTTGCACACGGAAAGTGAGTTCCTCGCAACTCGCACCGAACCAGTAGCTGAGCAGGCTTCACTTGATGACACCTCCAAGCCGCTAATTGATTTAGCACCGGCATTCACGCCTGGGGAGATGCTCGAGTTGCGCGCACGCTTGCTGCTTTCACAGAAAACCTTTGGCGGGTTGTACGGTCCCGACAAATTCGCGTCAACGGTTGGGAAGTACAGCAGCAAATCGCTGGATTACAGCGGTCACAATTGGGAGCTTCTGCGACAGCAGGCCGAAGCAGATGGTCTTTACTTTGAGCCATTGACAATGCCGGACGGCACGGCGACTCACGCGATTCTTTGGGTGGCGAAAAACGATCTTGGAGCGCAACCGGATCGGCGCTACAGCGGTCGATTTTTTAACGTCTCGAATCCGTGGAAGGACCAGGACCTGCGACACTGGACCGGCTATTCCGAGGCGCGATACTTCGACGGTGAGAATCGTCGCACCACGAGTGACGTGGATGGAGCACGCCGTTTGGAAATGATTCCGCTCGCGCTTTACGGATTGAACCATCCAAAGATCCCGGCGCTGCTGATCGATTTTCGGCACAGTCTCAATCCGAAAAAACGCGAAATGTCCCGGCGGCTTTTCAACGATGTAGCGAAGAACATGCTGTCGCTTTCGAGCTTCGGCAATCTTCCCTACCTCGCCGGACGAAAGGCATACGGTTTTTTGACCGGGCGGCGCGGCATGGACATCAACCAGCCTTCGCGTGTGCGCAGTTATTCAGAGCTCAAGTTGCTGCTGGCTTTCAATTCAAAAATCAATCCGCAGCTTCGTGACGAATTGGAGCGCCGGCTCGAGACGGTTTCGATCAATCCGATGTCGAACGATTGCGAGAGCGAAATCGAACTCGCGCGCAAACAATATGAGGCGCTCGTTGAATTCGCGCAGAGCACCAACGGGTTACCGGCAAAGGTTGAGCGCGATCGTCGCGAAGAGATGGTGCCGCTGGTTCACGGTCGGGCTACGCGGTTCCTTTTCGGACTCGGCAATGTGGTGACGTTTGGCCATTACGTGCATCGTGAAGAGGCCACGCCAGAGCTTCAGCAGCGGTTAGAAGTTGCGCGACGCGTTCATTACCATACGCAATTCCTCGATCAAGCTGCGAAGTCCTCGCCGCAGGTCGAAGTAGCTTGGGACGTCGCGACCGTGCAGAAGTCTTTGAAATTTCTCGCCGACAATGCCGTTGCGGCAAACGGCTCGACCGCTAAAGTTGCGGCGCGCGTCTTTCAACGCTCGACTAATGAGGAATCGCGCAAGCTGTGCCTGGACGTGCTGTCTCGGATAAACGACAAGACCGCTCGCAAAGAATTGCTGCGCATCTTTCGTGAAGAACCGCCGGGATCCGCATGGCGCACCGTCGTGGCGGCGCGCCTGCGTAAGGCCGTGAATGAGGCTGATCGCATCAAGGCTAACGAGGCGAATTCAGTCATGGCGGAGATCGGTGGCGGGCCGTAAGAGTTGGGGTTCATGGCCTAAAGATTGAAGTTTTAAGGAACGCGCTTTCATCGGCCGCGTAGCGGCCAAATGTTTATAGAAAAAATGAGTGTTGAGTGTCTTTGTCGCGGGGAGCGAAGTCTGCACTTCGCTCCCCGCGAATCTAATGGTTGGGGCTCGATGTCGGTCTATAAATATTTCGCGCCCCTGGCGCTTTGTTGCCGCCAACTACCCTTCGCACGCATTGCGGTCATTCTTGTAGGACTACTTTTCTTCTCCTCCACACAAGCCCACGCGCAGGCCAAACGCGTCGTCATTCTCAAAGTCGACGGCCTGCCATACGACACGGTCGATCGCTTCGTGCGCGAACAAGATCCGCAAACCGGCAAGAGCCTGCTGCCGTGGTTCGACTACATCTTCTTTCAAAACGGGACGCGATTGACGAACTTTTACGTGCGCGGCATGAGTTTGTCAGGTCCGTCATGGTCGCTGATCGATACTGGGCAGCATCTGCAAATCAAAGGCAACGTCGAATTCGATCGTTACATTTTTCACACGTACGACTATTTGAATTTCGTGCCGTTCTATTTCAAGCAGGCGTACCGCGGCAACGTGGACATGCCAGGAACTGAAGTCATCGATTCGCTCGGTCTGCATCTGTTGATGGACGCGTACGACAACTACCAGCGGCTGCCAGGCTCGCAACTTTACGGTCGCGGTGCGCGCCTCGGCACGTTGCAACGCGCGGGGCAGTCTGAGGTTGCAAAGAATCCGATTGAATTGGCGGAAGAGTTCATCACCGGGCTTGATCTGCGCAACGCAGTGTTTAGTCAGTACGAGCGCGAGCTGATCGATGCACTCAGCAATCCGCAGGTGCAATATCTTGACCTGTTCGATATGACATACGACCACGCGGCGCATCACACGAACGACGATGCGTCGCACTTGCAGGCGCTGCGCGAACTCGATGGTCGTCTTGGTCGAATCTGGGCTGGTATTCAAAAGAGCCCGCTTGCTTCCGAGACGATCTTTATCGTCATCTCTGACCACGGCTTTAACAGCGATCCAAAAGTCCTGAGCCAGGGGTTCAATCTTGTGAAGCTGCTCGGCAGCCGCGAAGGCGGCGGCCATCACGTGATTACAAAACGGCGCTTGATGCTTGATTACGCGATTAAAGGCATCAATCCGTTTGTGCCACCGATCACCACCACGACTTCACAGACGTACTATTTGAAAGGCCAGAGTACGGACTATCCGACCGCGCTCCTCGATTTTGACGGCAACGAACGAGCGGGACTCCACCTGCGTAACACTGATCTCAATCAACTACACATTCTCTTGCAGCAGTTGCAGCGAACCGATCTCTCGACGTCGCTCCGTACGGCGGCGACCAACACCTTCTTTGGAATTCTGGCGCGAGATCGAGCGGCGTGGGCCCCTGAACTGGATCAGCTTGAAAAAGAAATTAGCTCCCTGCATCGCGCGATCGAAACGGAAAGCGCTCGTTGCAAGTCACAGCCAAAGAAATTCACTGACGAAGATCGCGAGATGGGTCGCGACGACAACGCCCGGCGGATGTGTCTGCACGTCACACAGTGGATAGAATTGGAGACACATTACACCGAGTACATCGCAACAATGCGGGCGCTTCTCGCGCTCAATCCCGACACTCTTCAACCGGCGAAACTAAAGATTCCGGACTTGATTCCAAAGAGCGCAATGGGCGATCGCAATTCAATCCACGCGCTGCAAAACTACGTCGTCGGCCTTGGGCCATCGGGATTGGTTCTGAACGGCGATGGCTCGCTCGATCTCGATCGCACATTCGTGCGCATCAATTATTTCGATTTGCTGAAACGCCAAACGGTCAGAAACAATGTTCAGTCAGGCATCTCCAGTCAGCCCGTCGATTTTCTGGCGACGCGGATTTCGCGTGAAACGATCGCATCATTGTTGCCGCCCGACATGCAGCCTGACGATGACGTCATTTGGCTGTACGCGAGCCCCGAGCGGCAGGCGCTCGTACTCCCGCGGGGCGAAGCCAGTGGGCAGCTGCAATTGCGATATGTACCGATTGCGCATCTGACGCAGGATGCAAGCGGCACGATTCATTTCGATCGCATTCATTGGCAGCCGGACTTGCCCCTGCGCATCTTTGAAGACGCGCGCCTGGAAACGGGCGGGGCTGATCGCGCGACGTGGTTGAACGATTGGCACACAGACGTTGAGTGGTTGCGCGGGCTGCATAAGACGCAATACTCTAACGGGCTGATTGGCTTGCACGAACAGTTCACACAATTCGTGGCACCGGCAACGGACGCAAATGCGGACGGTATTTCCGAAGATGAACGACTGCTGCGCAGTCTACGCCGTCGGCAGCGACGTCTAGCCGAGACTGACTTGCAGATTTTCGCGAACAATCACTGGAACTTTGATGTGCGCGGTTTCAATCCCGGCGGCAATCACGGATCGTTCTTTCGTATCTCAACGCATTCGACATTCATGCTGGCAGGTGACGGGGTGCCAAAAGGGCTTGCCGTGCTCGAACCTTACGACAGCCTGAGTATAGTGCCCACGATCATGGCGTTGACCGGCAAACTTAATGACGACAACACGCCCGGTGAGAATCTCGCGAAGCGGGGCTTCATCAAATTTCCCGGACGAGTTGTGACTGAGGTGATAAGTCAGAACCACCTGCGGTAGCGGGTGGTTGATCAAAGAAAGAAAACCAGCAGCTGTGAGTTCAGTTTTAGATGACCTGGAATGACAGAGATGTTCCGCTGGCTTATCTGATTACTTTTCGTTCCTATGGAACGTGGCTCCATGGTGATGAGCGCGGTTCAGTAAATCGTTTTAGAAACAAGTACAAGTCTGCGCCATTGCCACCGGTTAAGAAATGGATCGAAAAGAACACCGAAAGGATGATCGGTGATGCGGTGATCTTAAACGCTAATCAGCGACGATGTGTTGAAGAGGCAGTGGATGAAACTTGCAGAATTCGCGGATGGGAGCTCCAAGCGATTAATG
>JBKPPE010000232.1:0-5562 GCA_046733375.1 Acidobacteriota bacterium
GAGCAACTGAATCCTCTGGCCTGAGGCTCGATACCAGCGCTGCGGCTACTTCACCTGTTAGTCGCACACTCTTAGCGGGATTAGCGGCGCCGCCAGTATCCGCGAGGATTAGCACGAACGCCGGCACGCGATAAACACCCGTCACTTTTTGCGCAACTCCGTCTTCTCTCACGAGCAGATCATCAATGGAGAGCGTTGGATCAAAGTGGCCGCGGTCGTTGAACGCGAAAACCGGTATGCGCACCTCTTCGGTTGAGACCTTAATAATCTCCTGGGGCTCGTCTGATGCCGGCGGCTTTGGCTGTTGCGCAGGGACTACTTGCGCTGTCGCCTGAGCCACAAACAAGAAGAGCAAGAGGAACATGAAAAGAAACGAGACCTCAAGCTTATCGGAATGGGCCTTCACGAACTACCTGCTTTCTGCCTACTGCTTACGGCTCACTGCTCACTGCTCACTGCGTCACGTCAATCGTAATCGCGCCCGGTAGGAACGCCAGTTCGCCGTTGATCGTTTGCAAGCGAATCGTGTAGTCGCCGGACTGGATGGTGTTAGCAACTGTGATCTCGAAGCTAATAACCGGAAACGGCGTGGCGAATTTTGCTTCTCGCAAGGAACCAGGAACAACAGTGATTAGCGGCGAACTGATCGAGATTCCATTAAGCGCGACGTCATCAACCCCTTCGCCGGCTACGTAAATCGTTAAATTCTCGCCAGGGCGCAGCGGTAACGGCGCGGTGGATAGTTCTCCGTTCATGCCGATCAATTGCGGCGTCAACGCCGGCGTATGTGGAAAGACGAAGAAACTCAATTTAAGATCTGAGCTCGCGATGACGTTTAATGACTGCGACGGCGATTTGTTGGAAGCGATGAAGCTGCGAAATAGCGGCGTCGTTTCTGCGGGCGATTGAGGGCCGTTAGTAATTTCATCGGCCGGCACCGCCCCGTCCAACGGTTGCGCAAACACGCGATAGACGCCCGCGCGTAACCCATCGACCCGATAAGCTCCCAAAGCCGAGCTGATGCTGCTGGCGGCGACTGCGCCGGTCGAAACATCTTCCGCAAACATTTGCGCACCAAAAATAGATCGCGCGCGTCCCGAAATGTTCGTCGTGAGTCGCCCGGAAATCGAAGCATACGCGGCCTGTTCACTATACAACGCACGAACGGCGGTAATGTCCGTTGCGGACAAACTCCTCTGGGTGAAAGCCGGCAGTCCGTACACGCCATTCTTTGCCTGGCGCGGCTGCATCGTCGCTCCAATCACCCCCGAATGCGTAAGGCCGAGGAGGTGGCCCACTTCATGCGCGAATGTCGATTCCAAATCGTACGTTCCGAATGTGCCGTCGTCAGAGAATTGCACGGCCGGGTTCAGCGCAATGTCGGCTTCAGTGATCGCGCCACCTGAATCGAAGAAGACTCGCGTGCGCGCCGGTGCATCGGATTCCTCGAACTCAGATGCGTTCACCGCCGAGACGGTAATCAAGTTCACGCCGTCACCGTCATTGGATGGACTAATCTTCTCGTTCGAGGTTGTCGTTTCCAGAAATTGAATTCCCGCGACATCCGACCAACTCTGCAGCGCGCGCTGTGCCGCCGCGCGGACATCAGTACCCTTCTTAATATTCGCCGGCAGCGAATCGAACGAAGTGGAAAGCGAAACAATGATGGGATTGCGCAGCCAGCGATGGGCGCCGAAAATTGCCGGCTCAATCGTAGTGGCCGCAGCCACACGAGTCAGTGTTGCAGCAACAAGCGCAATTGAAACAACGAACGAAGCGGCTGATTTGCGGAGCATCTGAGTTCCCTGGGAAAGAGGGACGACCGACGCCGGAGAGCGGAGGGCATTTTAGCATGCGGGTATCGTCATCGGTGCATAAATTTAACCGGCGGTGCTATCGTCTGAGCCGACCAGGCTCGCGCAAGCAAAACCCGACTTAATCGATGCGAATCGGACTCGACGGGCAACCGCTCATAAAACCAAAAACGGGAGTTGGCCATTACACCCTTGAATTGGCCCGCGCCTTGGCGGTGCTCAGGCCCGAGGATTCGTTTGAGCTGGTTGCCCCTGACACCATTGCGGCAAGCATCATTCGCGGGACTGAGACGGTTCCGAATCTTCGCATAGTCAGTGTCAAAGCTAACATGCTAATGCGGCGATGGTCGTCAATTGGTTTACCGCGTTACATGCGGCGTGCGCGATTGGATCTTTTTCACGGCACGAATTACCAGTTGCCTTTGATGAACGCGAAACGAAGCGTCCTCACCGTTCATGACCTTTCGATCTTTACGCATCCGGAAACGCACGGTGTACGATCTGCGCGACGTGCACGAAGGCGCCTGCCCATCATGTTAGGCGCAGCATCACACATCATTACGCCGACTAAAGCCATCAAGGACGAATTAACCGCCCGATTTAACCTGGATCCTGTTCGCATTACCGTCACACCCGAAGCGCCGCGAAGTAGTTTTTTTCCGATGCAACGCGCGGACACGGCCGATGTGTGTCAACGATTAGGAATTGAGAATGACTTCATCTTGTTTGTCGGTACGATCGAGCCGCGCAAGAACGTGCACACCCTCCTGCGAGCGTTTGAGCGGATCTCGCGCCAGAGCGATCATCGGTGGCAGCTTGTCCTCGCGGGCGGCAAAGGTTGGCTGACCGGCGATTTTGATCGCCTCGTGCGTGCATCCGATTTTCGGGAACGAATACGACTGACCGGCTATCTGGGCGATGAAGAACTTCGAGCGCTTTACTCATCGTGCAAAGTCTTCGTCTACCCGTCACTTTACGAAGGCTTTGGTCTGCCGCCGCTGGAAGCGATGGCGTGCGGCGCGCCGGTCGTCGCCAGTCGGATTGCGGCACACGAAGAAACGCTGAAAGACAAGGCGCGACTGGTGGGAGCGCTGGACGAAGCTGCCCTCGCGAACGCGATCGTTGAGCTGCTCGAAGACGAAAGAGCGCGCGACTCTTTAGGGAAAGCCGGCCTCGCACACGTCGCAAATTTTTCCTGGCGGAAAACTGCTGAAATAACATGGGAAGTCTACGAAGGCGTGTTCGCGGAGAATTCTCATTCACACCTCGCTTCAGTGAGGTGACGAGCCATTAGAGCATCGGGTCAGCCGTTTCAACGGCAATAATATACTTGAGTAATCCAAGACGGTTGAGCGTCGCAAAACATGAACGCCGAAGGCGTTTAGTCATCCACAGAGTCGTGGATGACTTATGTCACTGCCGTTTCAACGGCTCATCGGAAACTGATGAAACAGTTCGCGCGATTCTACGGGGTCCGGTTACCACCTCGCTTCAGCAAGGTGTGATTTAAATGTTCGAGCATCTTCTGAGTTGACTTGTGTTACGACCACAATTAAAGTCACTTCCGCAAATGGTTTTTTGCCAGCCTCGCACCGCTGGTGTAGTGCGCCGGCCAGGAATTCCTGAATAATCCCATCGCAATTTCACGTGAAGTCATCCTTCAAACGCAGTTTCAAGACATGGCACTGGGTGACCATTTCTATTTGCGCAGTCACGATTGTGAGCTTGCTCGCGAACCGGGGTAATCAAGCACAGTCGGGCGTTTCATACACCATCACGGACCTCGGAACTTTCGCAGGTACGCCGAACCAAAGCCATGCGTATGGAATCAACAATTGCGGCACCACGGTCGGAGATTCCAACTTAGGGTTGACTAACCATCCTTTCTACAAGCAAACCGGTTCGATGTTGGATCTCGGCTTCAGCGGAACTGCTTTCGCGGTTAATGGCGCCGGATACACTGTAGGGACATCCGGCCCTCAGCGGGCATTTATCTGGCACGACAATAATGGCAATGGATCCGTTGATGCCGGTGAAGTGCAAGACATAGGTGCGCTCCCGGGTGACGACATTTCTGGCGCTGGGGACATTAACGACAACAACCAGATTGTCGGAATCTCTGAGAATTTATCAGCGTTTTCAGACAGGGCCTTTATCTGGCAGAACGGAGTAATGCAGCAGGTTCCGGCCATGAACGGCATTACGCCCGTGAATGCGCTCGGCATCAACAATTCTGGTCACATTGTGGGCACGGCGGTCGGTCCATGGGGAGGGCAACCTCACGCTTTTTTCTATAACGGATCGTCAACCGTCGAATTAGGTACATTCGGCGGTGGGTCGAGCTTCGGCTGGAAAATTAACAATGCCGATTACGTTGTCGGTTCTGCGGCACTGTCGGGCGGTGGGGCGGGGCCACCCACGCGCGCCTTCGTCTGGCATGATGATAACGGCAACGGAATCCGCGATACGACGCCAACTGATGAAATGCGTAATCTCGGGACGCTCGGCGGGGACAAGAGCACCGCATACGACATCAATTCAACTGGCTATGTCGTGGGCACGTCCGACGTCGCAACGGGCACGCACGCTTTCATTTGGCATGACGACAACAGTGACGGACAACCAACTGTAGGGGAGTTGAAGGATCTCAACAGCTTGGTCACGGACCTCACAGGATGGTCGGTTCTGCAGGAAGCTCGCGCGATCAACGATGGCGGTCAGATCGTCGGCTGGGGTACGAAGAGCAATGGCGAAACGCACGCGTTTCTTTTGACGCCCACCGGATTCACTCCGCCCGCCTGTCCGGGTGCCACTCCATCGCCGTCACCAACACCTACCGCGACGCCGATTTATTCGGTTAGCGGCCATGTGATGGATGGTGCAAACATGCCGGTCAGCGGCGTGCTGATTACATTTGAAATGAATTTTCAGGGCACGCCTTCTACGACATCGACCCTGACGGACGCTAGCGGAAATTATTCATCCGGCGATTTGGGCTGCAAGAACAACGTAAAAGTCACGCCGTCCAAAGCTGGGCTTTCGTTCAATCCGCTGTCAACTGTCTTCGTAAGTACGGGCTGCCTGAACGGTACGGCTACTGCGAACTTTACGGCGAGCGGGTCGAGTCCAACTCCAACTCCAACTCCGACTCCGACGCCGGCGACCACGTCACTGATCAGCGTCCAGGGCACAGGCACTTATGGTAGCACTGCGACATTGAGTGCCACACTGTATTCCAACGACATGCCGGTAAATGGAAAGACGATCAGCTTCACCCTCAACAGCACTGCTGTATGTGGCGGGAGCACGGGAATAACGTGTCCGACAACGAACGCATCCGGCGTTGCGACACTTTCCGGTGTCAGCCTTTCCGGGCTGAATGTCGGTAACTATCCAGCTGCCGTGGGCGCCAGTTTTGCAGGCGATTCAAGTTACGGCAGTGCGAGTCAGACCGGCTTATTAACCGTCACGCCGGCTCTCTTGCTTGAGAGCGGAACCAACAACGCCGCAGCGGTTGATTCGGTCACATTTGTGCGCGGGCCATTCAGCGTCACGAACAACTCTAATTTCAGCAGTGATCATTTGACGCGAATCATTATTTTCACCTCGCCGTTAGCGAATCCGGAACCGACGCTCAACGTGTTTGCATCGAGTCATCAATTGGTGGTGGAGAGCTTCGGTTTACTGCCAGGCCTAAACGTCTCGTACATCGTGGTCAAGCTTGATCCGGTCTTGACCCCATCAGGTC
>JBKPPE010000233.1:0-5020 GCA_046733375.1 Acidobacteriota bacterium
TCAAAAAAACGAACGCTGGAACTATAAACACTTCGCCGCTACGCGGCGGGTTCGCCACTCGTGCAAAACTGCCATCATAGTTTGAGACGATTGCGGCTCAAGGTCTTAACAAGATTTTCAACACGCCAGACTGCGCCGCGCGCCCCATCGCAGTAACGCCGGAGGTCAGGGGAAACAGGTCGTCAACCAGGCTTTCGACATCAACTACACCATTCTTAAGCAGTTCAAGCGCGGGCGCGAAACGGCCGCATCGCGAACCGACAACGGTGATTTCGTTCACGACGAGCGAAGCGGTATCGATTTCGGTTTTGCCGTGAAACGTTGATTTTAGAACGAGGATTCCCCGGGGGTGCAGCAGTTCCTGGGCAAGCGCGAATCCTGACGATGAGCCGGAAGCTTCGACGGTGACATCGAATTGCGACGCTCGCTTGGCAGCTTCGTTAACGGTGATCGTCTCGATGCCGCGGCGCGCGGCGATGGCCAGTTTGTTTTCGTGTTTGCCTATTAAAGTGAGTTTCGCGCCCGTCGTGGCGATCACTTGCGCGCACAACAACCCGAGTTTGCCGTCGCCGATTACCGCGGCGCGAGTGTCTTCAGCGATGGAAACACGTTCGAGAATCCCACAGGCAGCGGCGAGTGGCTCAGTGAAGACAGCTCGCTCATCGCCGACTTCGTCAGGCACTGGCAGCAAGTTCGCGATCGGCAACTTGAGAAACTCTGCGTGCGCGCCGTCGCGACCGACAATGCCAAGCACAGTGCGATTCGGACAATGACGGGGGTCGCCCGCGCGACAAAGATCGCACGTGCCACAGCCCGCATTGATTTCACCGACAACGCGAGTGCCCGCGCTCATAGCGGCAGGATGCCGGTGACCCGCAGGAAGCGATGCCTGCGCTCCGGCGGATACCTCTTCGATGACCCCAACGAACTCGTGACCGATCGTTCCTTCGAAACCGGCATAGCCGTGCGCGATTTCTAAGTCAGTGCTACAGATGCCGGATAGCGTGACGCGCACCAAAGCTTCGCCGTCAGCCCGCGGCTTCGGCACGTCACTGACTGATAACTTGCAGTTTTCAACTCTAAGCGCCCTCATAATGTGCTTTGTGCTTTGTGCTTTGTGCTTTGTGCTTAGTACTTTGTGCTTTGACGTCACTTTCAAAAAACCGCGTACAAAGCACAACGTACAAAGTACAAAGTTCAAAGTTCAAAGATCAAAACTTCTTCGTTC
This sequence comes from Acidobacteriota bacterium, assembly GCA_046733375.1. Taxonomy (GTDB): domain Bacteria; phylum Acidobacteriota; class Blastocatellia; order Pyrinomonadales; family Pyrinomonadaceae; genus UBA11740. The sequence goes on from JBKPPE010000233.1 coordinate 1,229, forward strand.
GCTCGTAAGAATTCTCATAGGACAACTCGATTGCTTGATCGCGAGCGCTGACAGTCACCGGCAGGCGCCATTCGATTTCTTCGCCAGTGTCGAGTTGCGCCGTTGCCCGGAGCCACCAATCACCCGGACTCAATAACGTTGACGCGACACCATCATTTGTAACTTGAGCTTTCACCGGCACCGTGTCATGCATTCGTCTTGCCAAAAAATCGTCAAACTGTTTCGCCAAACGCGGCGACTCATCGTATTCGCGGCGCAGTCGCGCCAAATCGAAGTGATACAACTCGACCGGCGAATGCAGCGTGGCGTTGCGAATCGTATTGCGCACGACAACTCGAGTTCCGGACAGCGGCGCATTGTAGTCGCTGGCGATGCTTGACGAATTCGCCGGCAGACGATCGTAGATCCTGTAACCAGCATAGAAAAGTCCGGCGAGAAGGGCGAGCGCGAGGAGAATGCGCACGACCAGCAGAAGAAAGCTTGACGGCGCGACGTTTTCTTCTTCGCCCTTCATCGTCGCAATCGCCGCACGTAATTGACCAGTTCGTCGATCTGATTTTCGTGCAAAGACTTCTTGAACGCGGGCATCTTGCCGCGGCCGTTAGTGATTGAATTGAAGAGGCGCTCGTCAGTCACATCGTTCTGCCAGTTGGCGTCGGTCATGTCACGAGCGTGGGCGCGCCTGCCCTGGGTCGTTCTTCCGCGTCCATCGCGGCCGTGACACTTCGCGCATTTGGCGTTGTACGTGGTACGCGCGTCGGCGGCAGACGCAGACACATCGGTGGTCGCGAAGCGCAGCCCTATCGCGGCCAGGGCAAACAAGCAGAGGACGCCGAGGACGATTGGCCCAAGCCACAGTTCCCGGTGTTTGTTCATCTGATTCCTCCAATCGGACTGAGCAGAACGCGATAGTTATAACCCTATTCGATTTCGTTTGTCGCGTGACGCGTCGCACAGTTGAAAGACACGTGAAGGCGCGATAATCTCAACACTCCGTGATCACCGTTTTGGACGACAAACTGCGCGAAGAATGTGGCGTTTTCGGCATCTATGGCCATCCGGATGCGGCGCGCCTGACTTACCTGGGAATGTATGCGCTTCAGCATCGCGGCCAGGAATCGTGCGGCCTCGTCTCGTCTGACGGCGCGCAACTGGTTTTCGAGCGCGCGATGGGCCATGTGCGCGACGCCTTCGATGAAGATCGGCTCGATCGACTTGCGGGTCACAGCGCGATCGGGCACGTGCGCTATTCGACCGCCGGCGAGGTTTCCATTCGCGAATGCCAGCCATTCGTCGTGACCTGTCAACACGGACAAATCTCTGTCTGCCACAATGGCAACCTGCCTTTCGCTCGCGAAGACAGAAAGAAGTTGGAACGTGAAGGCGCAATCTTTTCCTCGACGTCCGACACTGAAGTTGTCCTGCACGAAGTTGCCCGTTCCCGCGCGGCAAATGTAGTGGAAGCGATTCCGGAAGTGCTGCGCGAGACGGAAGGCGCCTTCTCGATGCTGTTTTTGACGCCGAAAGAGCTGATTGCGATCCGGGATCCGCGCGGTTTCCGGCCGCTGGCCCTCGGGCGTCTGGACGATTGCTGGGTGATTGCCTCAGGGACCTGCGCTTTCGATTTGATCGACGCGAAGTATGTGCGCGACGTGGAGCCCGGCGAGATGATAGTCATCAACGAAGACGGTTTACGCTCTTCTCATCCCCTGCGACCGGAAAAGCATGCAATGTGCATTTTTGAGCACGTATATTTCTCGCGGCCCGATTCGATCATCTTTGGGCAGTCGGTAAGCCGTTCGCGCCACAAAATGGGTCAGCGGCTGGCGATCGAGCAGCCGGCGGATGCCGACATCGTCGTCCCCGTTCCGGATTCGGGCGTCGCTGCGGCCATCGGTTATTCAGCAGAGAGTGGTCTGCCGTTTCGATTGGCACTGGTACGCAATCACTACGTGGGCCGCACTTTCATTGAGCCGAAGCAGTCAATTCGCAGCTTTGGCGTGCGCATCAAACTGAATCCCGTGCGTCACTTGATCGAGAACAAGCGCATCGTCCTGATCGACGATTCCATTGTGCGCGGCACGACCTCGAAAAAGATTGTGCGCATGGTCCGCGAAGCCGGCGCGAAAGAAATTCATGTGCGCATCTCGTGTCCGCCGACCATCAGCCCTTGCTATTACGGCGTCGACACACCAAACAAAGCGCAGCTGATCGCTGCCAATTATTCCATCGAGGGTATCCGCGATTTCATCGAGGCCGATTCGCTCGGTTACCTTTCGCTCGAGGGCATGCTCAACGCCACCGGTCTCAATCCTGAAGAAGCTTGCGTTGCCTGCTGGAACGAAAAGTATCCAACGCGCATCACGCGCGAAGCCGAGACGATGCACTCGCGCGATGAAGTCGCGGCGCGCATGGCCATCGAAATCTGAAACGCGTTCAGAGTACCGACTTTAGTCGAGTATTGTCCGAAGGCCAACTGAAGTTGGTACTCTGACGCCCGTGAAAAAACCATGACTGAAAGAATCTTCAACTTTAGCGCCGGCCCGGCGGTGATCCCGGTGCCGGTTTTGGAACAGGCACGCGACGAGATGCTGTCGCTTCCCGGCGTCGGCATGTCGGTGATGGAGATCAGCCATCGCTCGAAAACTTTCGACGAGATTATTCAAGGCGCAGAGAGCGGTCTGCGCGAGCTGCTCAACATTCCCAAAGATTACGTCGTGCTGTTTCTCCAAGGCGGCGCCAGTTTGCAATTCACGATGGTGCCAATGAATTTTCTGTCGCTCGACGACAGCGCGGATTACATCGTCACCGGAAGCTGGGGCAAGAAAGCCGTCAAAGAAGCGAAGATTTTCGGGAACGTTGACCTCGCCGCGAATCTCGCGGATGGTGGCTTCACACGCGTGCCGAACCAGGATGAGCTGCAGCTTAATCCGAGCGCCGCTTACGTGCACATGACTTCGAACGAAACGATCGAAGGCGTCGAATTCAAGGCAGAACCGGAAGTTGGCGACGTGCCGCTCATGGCCGATATGTCTTCAAACATTCTTTCGAAACCGATTCCGGTTGAGAAGTACCGTTTGATTTATGCCGGCGCGCAAAAGAACATGGGCCCCAGCGGCGTCACCGTAGTCATCATGCGCGAGGATCTTTTGCCGCGCGTGCGGCCCGGGCTGGCGACGATGCTCGATTACAACACGCACGCAAAAAACAAATCCCTCTACAACACGCCGAACACCTGGGGCATTTACATTCTGAATCTCGTTTGCAAGTGGCTGAAAGACAAAGGTGGTTTGCCCGGAATGCAAGCTGAGAATCAGGCGAAAGCGCAACTGATTTACGACGCGATTGACGCGACCAATTTTTATCGCGGCCATGCTGATCCTGACTCGCGTTCAGCGATGAACGTGACATTTCGGCTGCCTTCCGAAGATTTGGAAAAGAAGTTTGCGACCGAAGCGACGTCACAAGGACTAGATGGATTAAAGGGGCATCGCAGCGTCGGCGGCATTCGCGCGTCAATCTACAACGCGTTTCCGAAAGAAGGTTGCGAAGCGTTGGTTGCTTTCATGAAGGAGTTCGAGCGGAATAATGGGTAGCTACATTTCCGATTTTTGATTTCCGATTGCCGATTTGCAGGGTTTTTTGGTAACCCGTTAGTTGAGAAGTTGTGCTCAACGAGCCATCGAAGATGGCGGCAGAGTTTAGCCCCGGGCGTAAGCCCGGGGTCAGCGCAGAAAGAGAATTCGAGCCCGCGAAGCGGGCGACAGAAAATGAAGGTGACGAGAATATTCC
>JBKPPE010000234.1:0-6487 GCA_046733375.1 Acidobacteriota bacterium
GACCTCATTCGTCGCCTTCGACAAGCTGTCGAACTGAGGTAGTGAAATGTACTCTTGGTCTAGCGCAATATACAGTTGCGCACGCTCCTCGCCACAGGAGGCCTTGGCCACAGACAGAAACTGCAAGAACTCGTTATCGCCACCGCGCTCGAATCCTTCTGCAATATTAGAGAGGATTGAAATCGCAGCGCGCCGAATTTGATCGCGCAGGACGAAGTCTCTAGAAAACTTTCCTGCGTTAGTAATTCTGTAAATCTCGTTGGTAAAACGTCGTGCTCTCTTCCACGACTCGATGTCTTCGAACTTAGTAATCTTTGCCATCGCCTTTTCTCCTGAGTGGGTGTTCAGATAAAGCCGTTATGACATTGGACATTGGACATTGGACTTTATTCTTTGGGCCACTGGTCGCGCGGCACATTCTTATAAACATCTTCCAGCTTGTGATAGCCGTCCTTGATTACCGTCTGCATCACGTTGTTTTTGTCGAGCACGATTGGTTCCTGAAGAATGGAGGGGACTTCGATCTTGCCGTTATTGACCTTATCAGGTGCATCGATCTTTTCGCCGCGCGCGAGCTTAATCGCCGCGTCAACCGCACTATTGGCGAGCGGAACAATCGGCTTATAAATCGTCATTGTTTGCTTGCCATCGACAATGCGTTGTACTGCGTCAAGTGATGCGTCCTGACCCGTGACCAATACATGCCCGACGAGATTTGGCGGCAGCGCGGAGATCGCGCCCCCGGCTGTGCCGTCGTTCGAAGCGACAATTGCCTGAATATCGTTGTTGGTTTTCGTCAGCGCATCTTCGGTGATCCGGAGCGCCTCTTCTGCTTTCCACTCCTTCGCGAACTGATCTGAAATGATCTTGATGTCGCCGCGATCAATGGCGGGTTTCAGGACGTTCATTTGGCCGTCGCGCAGCAACAGGGCGTTGTTGTCGGTTGGGGAGCCGCCGATTAGAACGTAATTGCCCTTTGGCTGATTATCGAGCGCGTACTTCGCCTGCATCTCGCCAATCTTCACAACCTGATGCGAGACGTAAAGATCGACATCAGAATTTCGAATCAAGCGGTCGTAACTTATCACCGGCACACCCTGACGATGCGCAGCCTCAACAATCGAAGCGGCGATCTGTCCGTTATGCGGCGCGACGATTAGCACGTCAACACCCTTGGTTAAAAGATTGTCGCATTGCTTGGTTTGCAATGAATCGTCGCCGTTGGCGACTTGAATTTCACAGTCAGCACCGACTTCCTTGCATCGTTTCTCGACCAACTCTTTGTCTCGTTGCCAGCGTTCTTCTTTCAACGTATCCATTGAAAACCCGATTCGCACGGTCTCGGTCGGCCCCTTTTTCTTGAGACCGCCGGGATTTGTTTGCGGGCCTGAAACACAGGCCAAGGCGAACGCCAACGCGGAAACGACGCCGATTAAGACCAATTTAGTTCGCATGAAATCGATCCTTTTCTGTTTTAAATGTTCCTGATTGAGGCGGCGAGTCTACCAAAGTATTCTGGAAAATACAGCCGAAACTTTGGTTTCCGCATTTCTGATTAGTAACTCAGCTGTGGCGTCTTGGGAGAGTCTTCAAAAGAACTTGCGATACCTTCTGAAATTCTTATTGAATTCCGCCAAACTGAGTGGTAGCTTTGCGCCGTCCCCCTTTAACCCCGACAGCTAGAACAATTAAGAGTTCCCCAGCGATCGCAGATTCGTTGTTGTCGTATGTGCGATGCCGAACCCCACCCTTTCACTTTCTACCTGGAGGTGCAAACAATGCACACTACTAATTCAATCGTGAAGCTCTTTTGCTGCGGTCTGCTGCTTACCGTTATGGCCGCGACTGCAAATGCGCAGTTCAAAGCCGGCCTTCAAGGCACCATCACTGACACCAGCGGCGCTCTTGTTCCCCAGGCGAAGATCACACTTGTCAACAACGAAACGGGCAAGACACAGGAGACGACCTCAAGCGATGAAGGTTTCTATCGTCTCTCCGGGCTGGCGCCGGGGAAATACAAATTGACCATTGAAAAGACAGGCTACAAGCAAAAGATTCTCGATGAAGTTGCGGTTAGTGCTGAAGCCGTGCAGGGCGTCGATGTAACACTCGACGCTGGCGAGGTCAGCGCGACGGTGACGGTCACCCAGGAAACCGAACAGACTTTGCAGACAGAGAATGCAAATATCGACAAGGGAATCACGACGCAACAAGTTCACGATCTGCCGCAGAACGGCCGAGATCCTTACGAGTTGACTCGCTTGACGCCGGGCGTGTTTGGAGACTTCGCTCGGAGCGCATCCGGGAGTGCCCAGAACCTCCCGAATCAGAAGGGTCCGGGCGGGACGGCCGCAAACCGTCTTATATTTCAGACAGAGAATTCGCCTCAGATTACCGCCAATGGCCAACGTGTCGAATCGAACAACTATCAGATCGATGGCACGAGCGTGAATAGTTTGACGTTTGGCGGCGCCGCGGTAATTACTCCCAACCAGGAGTCGGTCAAAGAAATCCGCGTCATCGCAAGTGTGTACTCAGCAGAGTATGGACGAAACTCCGGTGCGCAGGTCCTCACGGTATCGAAAAACGGCACTAATCAGTTTCACGGAAGCTTGTTTCTCAAGAACAACAGCCCAGGATTGAATTCGGCGAACGGCTATGGCGGCCCTGGCCCAAATGGGACCAGCCTTCCTGGCGTTAAAAACATCCAACATTACAATCAGTATGGCGGCAGCGTAGGCGGTCCACTTCCGATCCCGCATTTCGGGGAAGGAGGATCGGCAGGTCACCTCGCAAAGAACAAGGCCTTCTTCTTTTTCTCATACGAGGGTCTGCGCAACAATACTGTTTCCGTCAGTAATCAGTTCATCACGACTCCTCAATTCCAGCAACAGGTTCTTAACCTTCGCCCGGGCAGCGTAACCGCCGCTATTGTCGGCGCACCAGGGAGCAATCCACGCATCATCAGCGTGATTCCCGTAACGTGCGCTTTTGCAGGCTTCTCGGCAGGCAGTACCAGCCGCCCCTGCCAACAGGTCGCGGGTGGTTTGGATATTGGTTCACCTGCATTAAGCACGGGCCAGTACATTCCTTCAGTTACGACGGGTAACTACGGAGGAGGAGGATTGGACGGCATTCCCGATATTCAGTTTGCGCAGATCGGCGCTCCTAACTTTAGTAAAGGAAATCAATACAACCTGCGATTTGACTTCAACCCAACGCCGAAGGACACCCTAACCTTCAGCAGCTACATATCCAAGCTCAACGCAGTTATCAGCGACACGACGGTCAATCAGGGCGCGACGCCGCTGGGTGACGTTACGATTAAGCCAAGCAACTACTTCGCGACGCTGGCGTATACGCGGACAATATCTGCAACGATGGTTAACGAGGCGCGAGTCAATCTTACGCGCTTCACCGACAATCAGCTGTCAGCGTCAAGCGATACAAACTTTGGGATTCCGCGTATCGAAATCCAAAACATTGGTATCCCCGGCCGGCTCTATTTTGGCGCGCCGGTCGCCGAAACAACGCCGGGCATTTTCGCGGAGAATACATACGAATTCCGGGATACGCTGCGAAAGTCGATTGGCGCGCATGCTCTCAGCTTCGGAGGTGAAATACGGAAAGAGCAGAACAACAATAATCTCCTTGGGGGAGCACGACCCGACTACGTCTTCGAAGGGCTCTTCAACTTTGTGAACAGCACGCCGATCTTCGAAGGACTCAACATTGATCCGCGGAATGGCGGCGTCCCTGACGCGCAGCGATACTTCCGGACAAGCACCTACGCCCTTTTCGCGCAGGACGATTGGAAGTTTCGCCCCAATCTCACAATAAACCTGGGGCTGCGGTGGGATTACTTCACCCCGCTAACCGAAACAAATGGGCGGCTCACCAACTTTATTGTTGGCCCTACAGGACAAGAGCTCGCGGGCGGACGACAAGTGCCAGTGCAGAATTTCTACGATAAAGAACTCCACGATTTCGCGCCGCGCCTTGGGTTGGCGTGGAGTCCTATGCGTCTCGCTGGGTTCAATACGGCACAGAAGCTTGTTATAAGAGCGGGGTTTGGAATCGCCTACGACCGCATCCCGGTTAATGACTTTGAGAACGCGCGCGATAACCCTCCAAATCTCGCCCGTATGAATATCTGCTGCGGTACCGAGCCGACCGGATTCAGTAGCCCCTTTGCCGGAGGAAGCATCCTCTATGCGTTAGGCGCTACCAATTCACCGCTCAGCTATCCAGCTAATCCTTTGCTGGCTCTAACCTTCCCTCCGAGCGGCATTCCGAATACCGGTCCCTTCGACACGAACATAACGATCTACGGCTCGTCACCCGATACGAAGACGCCCTACATCTACAGCTACTCGTTGGATGCGCAGTATGAACTGCCGGCGAAGTTAACTGGCTCGGTCGGTTACCAGGGTAGCGCGAGCCGCCATTTCGTTCGGTTGATCGATCTCAGAAACTTATACCGCACCAATTTCCGTGCGGCGATCTTCTTCCCGTTAACGGATACGAATGCGAATTACAACGCGCTGCTCGCGCATCTCACTCGCCGCTTTAGTCATGGTTTTCAGTTTGACGCCAACTATCGGTGGAGCAAGAGTATCGACATCGTTTCCAGCGAAACCGTGGGCGCCGCGAATCCAACGTACATTTTCGACCTAAGTCAGGAACGAGGTCCTTCTGATTACGACGTGACACACTCGTTGGTAGTCGCGGGATTGTGGGAGCTGCCGCTCTTCAAAAGCCGTAAAGATCTGGTCGGAAAAGTCCTCGGGGGATGGCAAGTGAGCGGCATAGGGACATTCCACACCGGCTTCCCCTGGACACCCGTACTCGGCAGCTGCCCCACTAATAACCAGCCTGTCTACTGTCCTGCCCGTCCGACAGCTTACTTTGGAGGAGCAGGCACGGACACCTCGAACAATGCATTTACCACGGGAAGCAATTTTCCCGGCGGGGCAACAAAATTCTTTTCGCAGGTTGGAGCTGTGGGACCGGCAGGGGTGCCGGGGCTTTCTAATGTCACCCCAGGCATAGGTCGTAACTCGTTCCGCGGACCGAAGTATCGCCAGGTCGATCTGAGCCTCGCAAAGCGATTCGGAATGCCGACCTTCTTTGGTGAGGCCGCGAATTTGGAAATCAAGGCGAACTTCTTTAACGTTTTCAACATTACGAATCTGATTCCATTTGGCTACAACACTTCGAGCACGAATATCTTCGATCCGAACTTCGGGCGGGCCACGGGCGCGCTGTCGGGCAGAATAATCGAATTTCAGGGGAGGTTTGTCTTCTGAACAGTTCTATAAAAAATCCGCGGACGGACCAGTTGGTTGAAGGTCTGTTCGCGGATTCCTCTTTAAGGTCAATCTTTGACAAGGTTAGGTTGGTGAAGGCAATGGTGACGCCGGTGGATTTTGTACTTCGTCATCGTCGAGCTCGCCTTCTAATGGCCGGGCCTTGCGCGCTTCGTCAAGCTGTTTGAAAGTAGCCAACTCACGGTCTGCTTCATCTTTTCGCTTCAGCCGCGACAGGGCCATGAAAAGTTGGTAATGAACACTCGAGTTGTTCGGCTTAAGCGCCGCCGCGTGTTGGAGAATGGGCAAGGCTGACTCGTAGCGGTGTGATTTCACCAGCAGACGGCCGAGATCGTAATTCGCATAGAAGTGCTTGTCATTCATAGCAATGGCTTGGCGCAACATGGCTTCGGCTTCAGTCAATCGCTCGCGTTCGAGCAGTATGAATCCAAGCTGAGCCAAAGCGTTGACATTGGCCGGCGCAAGGGCCAGTGACTTACGCAACTCACTTTCCGCCAAGTCATAATCGGCTCGGGCTCGGGCTGAAATAGCCACGAAGTAATGCGCCTCCGGCAATTTGGGAAACCGCACGAGGCCCTGACTAAAGATTTTGAAGGCGTGGTCGGATTCTCTCAAGGCGATATAAACGCCGCCCAATCGCGCGTAATACGCAAACTGCGTTGGGTCCTGATCCAGCGCACGTTCATAAAACTGAGCGGAGTCTCGAATCTGTTTGTTCTTTCGCAATGCTTCGCCGAGCATGAAATTAGCCTCAGGAAACTTTGAACGACGCGTGATTGCGTGGTTCCACAAGTCAACCGCCTCACGATCTTTACCTACGGCCCAAGCGATGAGGCCCAGAAAATAATATGGTTCGGCGGCGTTCGGCGAGAGCGTCAGTGACGCATCCAGAGCCACTTTCGCTTCCTCAAACCGTTTCAAATTGTACAGACTTACGCCGAGGTGATAGCGCACGTCATAAGTTTCCAAGCCGATGGCGATCGCTTTCTGGAGCAACGGAACGGCACGCTCATCATCGCCGCGCAGGGCGTATAGCAAACCCAAATTGGTTGTCGCCTGTGGATGATCGGGAACTGCACGCAAGACGGTCTCGAATATCTTGATGGCTTCGTCGTCATGTTTAGTGCGCGCCAACAGCACGCCCAGATTTGCCATCG
>JBKPPE010000235.1:0-4133 GCA_046733375.1 Acidobacteriota bacterium
GACCTATGTGTGCGCGCGGGCTGTTGGTTGCGTTCAGACAGCATCATCATTGAAGAGCCGATTCAGATCGAAGAACTCGCGAACCGGCCTCCCTGGCTCGCGGTTGTCATGGAAGATGGTTACTACCGCCAATACAAGGTCGATGCCAAATATCTTCCTACTGATGACGCCGGCATCAATGTCCTCGAAAAATGGATGCTTCACACGCTGGATTTGGGCGCCAACTATTGGTCGTTATGGACTGAGTCAGACAATCTGGCCCATTACTATGAACGCTATCCCAATGGATTTGACACGCTCCGCCGGCGCATGGGGTATCGCGTGCGTCCTTCTTGGGTCTGGCAGAGGAAACGCTATGGCACCGATGAGTTGATCGTTGCGTTTGCAAATGATGGCGTGGCCGGTGTTCCCGGGGTGCTCAGAGTTTACGTTGAAAGCACAGATGGAAAGATCAAAGTCGGTGGCAGCCTCGATGCCGGGCATCCTTACGGTGGTAAATTGCGCCAAGCCGCTTTTATCCTGCCGCAAGGAATGGCCGGGCAACAAATGAAAATTAGGGCTGAGATCGAAACCAAAGGGGGGATACGCCGGCCTGTGCGTTGGGCTTCTGCGCAGTCCACTAACCCCGATGGCTCGCTCACGATCCAGTTGATTCGTAACGACGACAAGCGGTGGAGAAAGGGCGTATGAGGTAAGAGGTGGAAGATATGAGGTCCAAAACGAAAATGACCGGGTTTTTGCTTCTCACGCTGACTCTGTGTCTGACGTTCCTGTGCTTTCCGCTGGAGCGGGCAGGTTCGATTCTTCGCACTCTGCCCATCGCGACAAAGTGGCAAATTATTGGACCCGGCGGGGGCGGTGCTCAGTTTATCCCCACCATCAGCCCACACGATCCGCGCACAGTCCTCGTCGCCTGCGACATGACCGGTTCTTATATTACCCATGACGGAGGGCAGACCTGGCGCCAATTCAATCTGCGGACACGCGTTGACTCTTTCGCTTTTGATCCTGTTAATCCAAAGATCATTTACGCGGGAGCAAGCGGACTCTACCGTTCGGATGATAATGGCCAGAGCTGGCGGCTGATCTTTCCTGGGCCTGCATCAGGCGTTCAAGAACGCATGGTCGGAGATCACGCGGACCATTCTTTTGTATCCGGCGACAACTGGCCCGGCGGCAGTATCCAGGCAATCAGCATTGATCCCGACAATCCCGAGCACATCTTCATCGGCATCAAATCGCAAGATTTGAAAATCTTCTTCTCCATTGATCGTGGAAAGACTTGGAAACAGGGCGGCGAGGCGTTGGGCCACGACTTCCGCGACCTTTATCTTGATCCCACTTCCTCACGGGCGGACAGATCGCTTTTCATTTTCACAGATGTGGAAGCGCGCCTTGGCCATGTCAAAACTTCTCAATTAGACCGCATTAAGCTGCCAACTAGTGCCCAAATCGCAGACGCGGCTTGCGGCCTGGATCCCATTACTCACGGACCCATTTTTTATCTGACAACTCCAGCGAAATGGGAAGGAGGCAAGCTTTCTACCGGTGTGTGGCGGTCAGTTGATCGTGGCCAGACCTGGCAAGAGATTCATTCCATTTTGGATCAGAATCTCGCCGGCCCGGCTAGCAATCAGCTTCCACTCTTCACTCAAATCGCGTGTTCCGAACGTGATGCACGCAAAGTGTATCTGGCAGTTCAAAGACATCCTGAGACGAGTGCCGGTGTTCAGCAAGTAACAAACTTCTACGGCATTACCAAAAGTGTAGATGGTGGCGTGACGTGGGAATGGGCGCTGCGCGAAAACGACGATCTCAGTCCGCTGAACAAGAAAGATAGCTGGGTAGGACGAGACTATGGGCCGGAATGGGGCGAAGCGCCGCTCGGTTTAGGTGTCAGTCCAACGCAACCTGAGGTTTGCTATGCAACCGACTATGGTACGACGTATAAAACTGCAGACGGGGGACGTAATTGGCAGCAAGTTTATTCCAACGATCGAGCAGATGGTACGGTGTCAACGCGCGGGCTGGATGTCACTACTTGCTATGGCGTTCATTTCGATCCGTTTAATGATGAACATATCGTCATCTCTTACACGGACATCGGCCTTTTCCATTCCATGAATAGCGGTCGAAGCTGGCGGCACGCGATCAATGGCGTCCCGCGAGAATGGAGGAATACGTGCTACTGGGTTGTCTTCGATCCTCAAGTGAAGGACCGCGCATGGTCTGTCTGGGCCAACGCGCACGATCTGCCGCGTCCGAAAATGTTTCGCGGCGGCCATTTCGATCGTTTCCAGGGGGGTGTCTGCCGTTCTGATGACGGCTTGAAAACGTGGCAGAAGTCGAACAGCGGAATGCCTGAAAACTCGGTCTCGACGCACATCGTGCTCGATCCAAAGAGCCCTATAGGACATAGGACGCTCTACGTTGCCGCGTTCGGTAAAGGTGTCTTCAAGTCAAACGATGATGGTCGAACATGGAAGCTTAAGAACCAGGGTCTAAGCGGCAATCTCAACGCATGGCGATTGGTGTTAATGCCGGACAGTTCGCTTTATCTGCTCGTGGCGCGCGGATTAGAAAATGGCAAAGAGGTTGACGGCGCTCTCTACAAAACTGCAGACGGCGCGGAACACTGGCAAAAGGTAACGCTTCCCGGAGAAGCGAATGCACCGAATGACTTGGTGTTTGATCCGACTAACCCCAGACGCATGTACCTGGCATGTTGGCCCAGGACGATTAAAGGCGAGGAGCGCTTCGGCGGACTTTATGGGACGGATAATGGCGGTGAAAGCTGGCGCAATATTTTTGATCAGGCCCCGCACGTTTATGGCATCGCCATTGACGAGGACCATCCCGCCACGCTCTTTATCAATACTTTCGACAGTGGGGCCTATCGTTCTGATGATGAGGGAAAGAACTGGCAGCGATTGAAAGGCTACAATTTCAAGTGGGGTCACCGACCTATCATAGACCCCCATCACAAAGACATGCTCTATCTGACCACTTTCGGAAGCAGCGTCTGGTACGGGCCCACTAATGGAGTGTCTCGCGCCTTTGAAGATATTTATTCCTTCAAGTGAAGCAGCAACCCAAAAATAGATTGATAAGCTACGCGGGTGTGGATATCGGCCGCCCGAATATTAAAGTCGCGGCTGTCTCCGAAGATGGCAAGTTGTTACGCGAAGCACTAGCTTGGCGTCAGCCCGACTGACATGATTCGCTTAGGACTCATAGGCTGTGGAGAACATGCGGAAGGCAGCCATGCCGTCCCTTTAGCAAGATATGCGTCGCAAATTCCGGGTGAGATATTCCTGGCCGGGGCCTGCGATCTCCGGTTGGAGCGTGCCGGAGAGTTCTGCCGGCGGTACGGTTTCGCACGCCCGTATGCTGATTTTGAGGAGATGCTATCGAAAGAAGACCTGGACGGTTGCATCTCAGTGATGCCGATGGAGCGTATTGCCGAGGTTGGGATTAAATTACTGAATCGGCGAATTCCTTGTGTAATTGAAAAGCCTCTGGGTGTCTCGCTGTCACAGGTGAATAATCTTCTCGAAGCCGCCAGAGAAACTGAAACGCCTCATATGGTTTCAGTGAACCGTCGCTTCATGCCCTTGCTGAACCGCGCGCTTGATTGGGTCAAAAAAGTCGGCCCACTGCGTTATGTTCGTTGCACGATGATACGGCACCAGCGGAATGAATCCGATTTCATTTGGTCTACGGCGGTTCACGCCATTGATGCCTTGCGTTATGTTGCCGGAAATATCCGCGAATTCGATGTGCAAACTCATAGGACTGAGAAGTCGGCAGCCCAATGGTATTCAATCTCTCTACAGTTCCATAATGGCGCCTTGGGACATGTTGAGGTGTTACCGACAGCGGGCGTGGTCCAGGAGACTTACCAATTAGCTGGTGACGGCTTTTGCTGCTCGATCACTTCGCCATTTGGTCAGCCTTTGTCTATGTACTGCTGGCGAGGAAACAAGTTAGTGCTGGAGGAAATCCCTTCAATTGATACTCCAGAAGATGTAATGAATGGGGGTTACCACGATGTGATCGAGTTTGTGAGAGCGTTACGAACGGGAACCGCGCCGTATCCATCTATTAAAGAAGTTGCCCCGTCGGTTCAGTTA
>JBKPPE010000236.1:0-14148 GCA_046733375.1 Acidobacteriota bacterium
TCTTCGGGAAGACTAAAGCGGCGGAGCAGATCGATCTTGCATTCACATTTACCGGAGAGGTCTTCGGCGGAAAAGTTCTTCGCGATGTGTGGATCAGTTTCCGGATTCCAAACGTCGTAATCGACGCCGTTAGTAATACCGGCAAGCCGATCGTTCCTCGCCCGCATCAGCCACTCGAGGCCATAGCCCTGTTGCGAAGTCTGAATTTCACGCGCATAAGTCGGACTCACCGTTGAGAGCGCGTCAGCGGCAACAATACCGGCTTTCAAAGCCGAAGCCGCGTGGCCCAGCATGAAAGCGTCGCGATACGCGGCGAAGTCCATCCACCAAAGATTGTCAGGATCGAATTGTCCCTGGTACGCGAGATTGTGAATTGAGAAAAGAACTCGCGTGTCCTTGAAAAATGGTTCGTGCCGGCGCCGCGCGCGTAGCTCGACCGAAGCAAATCCGCACGGCCAGTCGTTCAAATGAACGATGTCTGGTTCGTCGCCGATGCGCTGAAGCAAACCGATCGCGGCGCGACAGAAGAAGGCAAAGCGCTCGAAATCGTCGGAGTCTCCGTAAATGTTTTTGCGCGAAAAGTAATGCGGCGCATCGATGAAGTAAGTCGGCGCGCCGAGCGCATCGCTGATTCGCACCGGCACTTGTGGCTTGCGGCCACGCCAATTGACATCGAGATCTTCGACGTACGTTCCCGTCAGCAGATCCCGATCAACCTGATCGTACAGCGGAAGGATCAGGAGGGAATCGACCGACTCTTTGTGAAGGGCTTTGGTTAACGAGCCGGAAACATCAGCGAGGCCGCCGGTTTTGGCGAAGGGAAGCGCTTCAGATGAAAGGATGGCAACACGCATTTAGGTGTCGGGTAACAGGTGACAGGTGACAGGATTTGTCTAACCCATCACCTGTCACCCGTTACCCGTCACCGTTCTTACTGTTGCATCGAGGCTAAGAATTCTGCGTTGCTCTTTGTCTTCTCGAGCCGCTCGAGCACGACTTCCATCTGCTCAGTTGGCGACAAAGGATTCAGCACGCGGCGCATCACCCAGATGCGAGCGAGGTCTTCCTTCGGGATTAGTAACTCTTCCTTGCGCGTGCCCGACCGTTGCAGGTCGATGGCCGGGAACAGACGCTTGTCGCTCAGGCGACGATCCAGGTGGATTTCGCAGTTGCCGGTGCCTTTGAATTCTTCGAAGATTACGTCGTCCATGCGCGAACCAGTGTCGATAAGCGCGGTGGCGATGATCGTCAAAGAGCCACCCTCTTCGATGTTACGCGCGGCGCCGAAAAAACGCTTCGGACGCTGCAAAGCGTTCGAGTCGATACCACCCGAGAGGATCTTGCCACTCGGCGGAACCACCGCGTTGTGGGCGCGCGCGAGCCGGGTAATCGAGTCAAGCAGGATCACGACGTCGCGTCTATGTTCGACCAGACGCTTCGCTTTTTCGATCACCATGTCCGCGACTTGCACGTGCCGTGTCGGTGGCTCGTCGAATGTTGAAGAAATGACTTCGCCCTGGACCGAGCGCTGCATGTCGGTAACTTCTTCAGGCCGCTCATCGATAAGCAGCACGATCAGAGTAACCTCGGGATGATTCTGCGCGATCGAATTCGCGATCGTTTGCAGCAGCATCGTCTTACCAGTGCGCGGGGGCGACACAACCAAAGCGCGCTGCCCTTTTCCGATCGGCGTGACAAGATCGATGACACGCGCCGAAAGATTGTCGGCCGCGACCTCCATCTTGAGCATTTCGTCCGGATAGAGCGGCGTCAGGTTGTCAAAGAAAACTTTCTCGCGCGCCTGTTCAGGCGATTCAAAGTTAATCGCTTCAACCTTGATCAGAGCGAAATAGCGCTCGCCTTCTTTAGGCGGACGAATCTGGCCACTGATCGTGTCGCCCGTCCGCAGATCAAATTTGCGAATCTGCGAAGGCGAAACGTAAATGTCGTCCGGGCCGGGCAGGTAGTTGTATTCGGGCGCGCGGAGGAATCCGAAGCCGTCCGGCAGCGTCTCAAGCACCCCTTCCGAAAAGATCAATCCGCTCTTTTCCGTCTGCGCGGCAAGAACTTTGAAAATCAGCTCCTGCTTGCGCATGCCGGTGGCGCCGGGCACATCCATGCCCTTGGCGACTTGCGTCAGCTTTGAGATGGACATCTCTTTCAACTCAGACAGATTAAAGACTTCTTCTTTGCCGTCTTTGCTGGGAGTGTAATCGTCAGCAGCTTCGACAGTCGCAACGCCGCCACCATTGTCGCCGTTGGCTGGGTTTGTTCTTCTTCTATTTGCCATATCAGTTCTTTCGTGGGCAGCCATGAGCCTGCCATGTGGATTGAAAATTCAGCATGCTGTCAATTGATTTGAGCGATGCCGGTCAAAAGGGAAAGTCGGTCGGGGAAGCTCGTGTGGGGGCTTCCACCGTAAACGGTTTATGCCAACTGCTGCCTCGCGAATCCAGACTGTTTAGCTAATCGTGATTTGGATGCCGCTGGCAGGATACGCGTGGTCTCAGATCAGAACTCGGTCGGAAATAGCTTTCGGCTTTGGCTCTGATTCTTTGGAAATCCTATTCTAAACAAAAGCGCAAAAAGCGCAAGTCCCAAGTGTTAACAAAACTGTGCGCGGTCTCTTAATGCGTTCAGCTTTTAATGGCATCACCGATCGCGCGCCACACTTCGTTCGTGCCACGCCCCGTCACTGACGAATAGGCGATAACGCTTGTGTCGAGCGCTTTCCGGGCGCGCGCAATGTTCTTTGCCAACTCGTTGTTGGAAAGCTTGTCTGCTTTCGTGGCGACGACGACGTGGGTCCGGTCGTGATGTAGCAGCCACTCGTGCAGTTGCAGATCCTTCGTGGTTGGCTCGTGTCGCGCGTCGATCAGGTGAATCGACAAAGCTAACTGATCGCTCTTTTCGAGATATTCACCGGCCGCATCACTCCACTGCGCTTGGACATCTTTCGGTGCGCGCGCGTAACCGTAGCCGGGTAAATCGACAAACCAGCACGCGTCGTTGATCAAAAAGAAATTCAGCGCTTGCGTGCGTCCTGGGGTCGAGGAAGTGCGCGCCAAGCCTCGGACGCCGAGGAGGGAATTGATGAAACTTGATTTCCCGACATTCGAACGTCCGAGGAAGGCAACTTCCGGTCTTTTATCGCGCGGCCAATCCGTTTTCTTGAATGCGCTCTTGACGAATTTCGCGCTGGTGACTCGCATTCAAAGAACTCGGCGCCATAGACGCTTCAGCTAGGCTTTCGCGCCGGCGGCTTTATTCTGCTCTTCGCGGGCGGCCGCAAATCTGCCCATCCGCTCGCGCATTTGCGGCAGTTTGGTTTCGATGTCCGGAATGCGTTTGACGACCGTTTCCAGGCTCTTCAGGAATTCAGGATTGTCGAACATTGTCCGGAGGTCGTTGAGCACCGGTTCGATCTTCATGTAAACAAAAATATGCTCGCCATTGGTTTGATTGAAGAGTTCTTCGTCAATCGCTCCGTTAGTTACCAGCGCGCAAGCCATGTCCCAATAGGAGATGACCATGCGGAGGTGGCCGCCGTGTTCGCCCACCATTGTCTGCATCACGTCTTGAACGCTGGTGGGGTTGAACGTAAACATCCAATTGCGCGCTTCGCGCATGACAGCCTCGCGGCGGAGGTCGTAAAGTTTCAGAATCAGATCTGCATCGTCATGTTTGCCCATCTTTTGTGCTCCTTAAGATCAAATCAGGTTTAGAGATCGAGTCAGAACCGCTTGTGATCACAAGCGGTGTTTGGTTGATGTTTATATCAGAACCGCGAACGACAGCGAGCGAACAGCTTGCGATGCAAGCTATCGTCCCCGGTTCTGACACCACCTGCGCGGCAGGTGGTTTGTCAGAACTATTGTTCCGCAGGTGTTTGCAATCCCGGCGGTGGTTCCGTGGTCCAGATCGGCGGAGCTTTGGTTTCGTCCGCGATCTCGACAGTAGCAGGTTCCTCGACGAGCGCGAGCGCGATGACTTCGTCGATCGTTTCGACCAGGTTGATGGTCATCGCGTTCCGAACCTCTTCGGGCACTTCCGGCAGATCCTTCTCGTTGTCCTTGGGGAGAATGATCGTGTCAATACCGAACCGATGTGCGGCCAACAGCTTTTCCTTGACGCCGCCGATCGGCAACACGCGACCGCGCAGAGTGATCTCGCCAGTCATCGCGACATTCTTGCTCACTGGTACGCGTGTGAGCGCTGACGCCATGGCGACAGCCATGGTGATGCCGGCTGACGGGCCGTCTTTCGGAATTGAGCCTTCCGGAATGTGAATGTGCAGATCGCGCTTGCGAATAAAATCGAGACTCATGCCGAGCCGTTCCGATCGTGACTTAATGCATGTCAGCGCGGCCTGCGCCGATTCCTGCATGACGTCGCCGAGTTTGCCGGTAAGCGTCACCACACCGCGACCCTTCACCAGGGTCGCTTCAATTTGCAGCACTTCGCCGCCAACTTCCGTCCACGCCAGGCCGGTTGCCAGGCCAATTTCGCTTTCCGCGGCGACGCCTTGTTGTCGGAACTTGATGGGACCAAGCATTTGCTGGACGCGTTCGGCGCCCACTTCGTCTTTGAATCCTTCCGGCACGCTTTCGCCGACGAATTTGCGCGCGATCTTGCGGCAGCACGAGCCGATTTCGCGCTCGAGATTGCGTACGCCGGATTCACGCGTGTAATGGCGAATGATTTCGAGAATTCCTTCGTCGGTGAATTCGAACTGTTCACCGCGCAAACCATTCGATTCCGCCTGCTTCGGAATCAAATGACGCTTGGCAATTTCGAGTTTCTCGCGCTCGGTGTAGCCCGAAAGCCGCAAAACTTCGAGGCGATCCTGCAACGCCGGCGGGATCGTGTGCAGCACGTTCGCCGTCGCAATGAAGAAAACTTTCGAGAGGTCGTACTCGACATCGAGATAGTGATCCTGGAACATGTGGTTCTGTTCAGGATCGAGAACTTCCAGTAACGCCGCGCTCGGGTCGCCGCGAAAATCCGTCCCCAGCTTGTCGACTTCATCGAGCAGGAGAACCGGATTGACGGTGCCGGCCTTCTTCATCATCTGAATGATTTGACCGGGAAGCGCGCCAATGTACGTGCGCCGATGGCCGCGGATTTCGGCTTCGTCACGCACGCCGCCGAGCGACAGGCGCACGAACTTGCGGCCGGTGGCGCGGGCGATCGATTTACCGAGACTGGTCTTGCCCACTCCCGGCGGGCCCACAAAGCAGAGAATCGATCCCTTCGGATTTTTCACGAGCTGACGCACTGCAAGATATTCAAGGATACGATCTTTGATCTTTTCCAGCCCGTAATGATCTTCGTTCAGCACTTCCTCGGCTTTGCCGAGGTCCTTGATCTCTTTCGATTTCTGTTTCCACGGCACGCTGAGCAACCAGTCGATGTAAGTCCGGGAAACGGTGCCTTCGGCCGACATCGGCGGCATTGCTTCCAGCCGGTGCAGTTCCTGAAGCGCTTTTTCTTTCGCTTCTTCAGTCATGCCGGCTTCTTCAATCTTTTTCTTCAGCTCATCGAGTTCCGCACGCTCATCCTTGCGGCCGAGTTCCTTATGAATCGCCTTGATCTGTTCGTTGAGGTAGTACTCTTTCTGCGCCTTTTCCATCTGGCGCTTCACGCGCGTTTGAATTGTGCGGTCGAGCTGTCGCTTCTCCAATTCGATCTCGAGAATTTCAATCAAGCGGGCCAGTCGTGCCTGTGTCGAAAAAAGTTCGAGCAATCCCTGCTTGTCTTCAACCGAAATTCGCAATTGCGAAGCCAACGCGTCCGCCATGTGCGAAGCCTCGGCATTACGCATCGCAGTTTGCAGCGCATCCGGCTGAACGTCAGGAGCGAGCCGTAAGTGTTGTTCGATCAACTGCGCAACTTTCTGCACCAACGCATCAGTGCGCACACCTTCTTCGCTGGCAACCGGTGCGCGACGCACGAGCGCCGTGAAGGCGCCGTTGTTGTTCTCAACCCGAATGGTAGTCGCGCGCTCGCGCCCCTCAACAACTACTTTGATTTGTCCGTTTTCCTGGCGCTGCGACTGAAGGATTCTGGCGATCGTCCCGACGCGATAGATCTGTTCCGGCGAGGGCTCGTCAACAGTCGCGTCGTGCTGCGTTGACAGGAAAATGGTGCGGTCCGAGGCTAAGGCCATTTCCAGTGCTCGGACTGATCCGGGCCGGCCGATCTTGAATGCAACTTTTGTGAACGGAAAGATTACGACATCGCGAATCGGCACCATCGGATAACGGGCGATGTCAGCTGGAGTACGGTCTGAATATTCTTCCATGATTGCTTACTGCGGAAATTGAACGAAAAACTCTTGAAAATTTGCGTGGAACAACGAAATAAATGACGAATGCAGCCACTATTCAGTGGTTTCCTTCGCAAAGGTTCGAAAGGGCGCGTTCACCTCATCCTCTCTCGCCCTTTTCAAACCGGCCTGATTGTAAACTATTTTGACAGGACGCCGCCACTACTGAGATTTGCGCGTCTCATAGCGGGTTTACTTGGTTAATTCGTCTTTCAAATTCAGATTTCGGATTAATCGGTGCAAGTAGTTTGGATGCAGGTTTAAGAGACGCGCCGCTGCCGTGTAGTTTCCATTTGCCTGTTTGACGGCGTCGATGATCATTTTCCTTTTCATTTGCACGACCTGCTCGTGATAGTTCGAGCCGGACTCGCCGGACACATGTCCTTGAAATTCAACGACGGCCTCCGGGAGATCTTCGGCGAGAATGTGATCCGTGGTACCCAGGACGATCGCCCGCTCAATGGCATTTTCGAGCTCACGCACGTTGCCGGGCCAATCGTAATTCATTAGCAGACGCCGCGCTTCGGGTGAAATACCAAATACGACGCGATTACACTTGTCGCTGTACTTGCGCGCAAAGTAATTTGCCAGCAGCGGAATATCTTCCCGCCGTTCACGCAGCGTCGGCATTTTCAAATTCACCACATTCAAGCGGAAATATAAATCGCGCCGGAAACTCCCTCGCTCCATCGCGTCTTCAAGATCACGATTCGTCGCTGCGAGCAATCGCAGATCAATTTTTATTGTGCGGTTACCGCCCACGCGTTCGAACTCGCGTTCCTGCAGCACGCGCAGCAATTTTGTCTGCAGCGCCGGCGACAAGTCCCCGATTTCATCGAGAAAGATCGTTCCACTGTCAGCCAGCTCGAGTCGTCCCTTCTTTTGCACCAGCGCGCCGGTGAACGCGCCCTTCTCGTGGCCAAACAATTCGCTTTCGAGAAGTGATTCCGCGAGCGCAGCGCAATTTACGGCAATGAATGGTTTCTCCGCACGCCGGCTGTTGCGATGGATTGCGCGCGCTGCCAATTCCTTACCGGTACCGCTTTCGCCGGAGATAAGCACCGTCGAATCTGTAGGCGCGACTTTTGATATCAACTGGTAAACACGTTGCAATAGGGGGCTTTCGCCGACCATGTTGTGTTCGATGTCGACATCGTTCATCAGGCGCGCATTTTCGTTCTGTAGTCGTTCAAAATTGCGCACGTTCTCGATAGCAACAGCCGAGATTGCCGCCACTGCCGTCAGCAACTGCAGATGATTCTCGTCAAACTTTGTCGTTGGATCGTCGCTGTCTAGATAGATCACCCCGAGTACATGTTCCAGCACGATTAAAGGGACGCAGAGAACCGATCGCGAACGAGCGGCGATCAAACTCACGGTGTTCAGATCTTCAGTGTTGTCCGATTCGCTCAGCATGATCGCTGACTTGTCGCTCAAAACGCGTCGGACGATGGTTCGGCTTACGTTTACAGCTTGCGTCGGACCGGCCACGCGATCCAGGCCAAACATGGACGAGAATTCGTCGGGCGCGTCGGCATGATCGGCAGTCAGCAGAATCGCGCCGCGCCGCGCCGGCACAACCTCAAACAATAACTCCAACAGCGCGCGCTGCAGTTTATCGAGGCTGCGAATCGCATTGATCGTGGTGCTGATCTTCAGAAACGCGCTCAGGTCGCGTGCCATTACGTACAGCGCGTCGCTGTAAGTCATGCGCACCGCTGGTCCGCCGAGCAATGGAACCTCGTCGAAACGAATTTCGCTCGTTTGTGACGGATCCTCAGTATCTTCGATCAGAAAAAAAAACTCTGACTCGCCGATCTGTACACGATCACCGTGGCGCAGTTCGCAGCGCTTTACCGGAATGTTATTGACGAAGGTCCCGTTGCGGCTGTCGAGGTCAGCGATCACGTAGCGATCGCCCTCCTTTTCAATCATTGCGTGCCGCCGCGAAACCGCCGCATTGCGAATGCGGAGATTGGCCCCCGTTTGGCGACCAATCAAGACCGGCCCCTCGGTCATAGGGATAACCGTGTCTTTCAACTTGCCGGTGATGGAGGCGAGTCTCGGCTTCATTGCAGTATGTGAAATCGTTTCGTCTGTGGTCGGGCCAAGTGTACGCATCTCGACGACATCAAGCAAGATCATTTGCAAGGCGTTCTCGGCCTATCCAAACAGTTAGTTGTCCTATCTGATCGGATAGAAAAAATCATTAGATGCGACCTTCCGATCAATAGCTTGCGTCATCGTATGTTCGACGTTAGTTGTTGAGGTTTCAACCTTTACCGCCGCTGAGTATTTCGAAGAAACGATCGCGCACTCAGTGGCACGATGCTAGCAGGGTCCGATTACACCTCGTGTCAACCTCAAAGGCTAGAGGCGCTCCTCACGATGCTCTCTGACAACGAACGCCCCACGCAAGGGCGAGTCAAATTTTTCAGTCTCGCCGCAAGCAAAAACGGCAACCCTGCTGAACCCCAGGGTTGCCGTTTTATTTTGGACGGACGTGATGCGGCGCATCCTTGGTGATCCTTTCAATCTCTCCCGTTGCTTGGCCTATCCTCTTCGTTAATTCTCTATCTGCTTAGTTACAACCGCAACCACTGCACTTGCCCTATTCCTTCTCGGCACCATTCTCGGAAGCAATCGGTAGTTGTTTTGAATCAAGATCTTAAGCCCAGCCACTCTTTGTGTCATTTGCGGAGTCGTGTCACGGCATGTAAGTAGCGTAGGTGCTAGAAGCAGAGAGAGAGAGAAGAAAAACAAAGAGTCGTCGATGGCTCTGAACAGTTATTCGCTGCAAGGCGAAGAGGAGGGTACGATGGCAAGACAAATTCTAAAACGTGTCACGATGTTAATGCTCCTTTCAACGATGGCGCTCGTGACTGCCGTCACCACGGCACACGGGCAATCGCAACATAGCGTAAAAGCGAGCATCCCGTTTGAGTTTATCGTAGGCGACAAGAGGCTGGCCGCAGCCGATTATCGGATTGATACTGTCGGCGAGGCCTTAGCGATTCGTAGTGCGGGCGCAAAGAACAACGTCATCCGACTCGCGAATACGATGGCTCCGAAGGAAGGGAAATCCGCGCGTCTCGTTTTCCACCGATACGGCAACACCTATTTCTTGTCGGAAGTTTGGGAAGGTGGAGATCGGATTGCCCGCCGGTTGGTTGAATCGCGGCAAGAGCGAGCAATGAGATTGGAACTGCCGCGAATTGCCAACAAAACAACCAGTTACGAAGACGTTGTGATTCTCGCGAGTGTTCGCTAACCTCGTCGAACGGCGAGCGATGCAAGCTCGTTCAAAACAAAACGGCAATGCCGAGCGGCATTGCCGTTTTCGTTTTTGGTGAACTGAGTTTCTTACGCCGCCGCGTCGTCCACACCCGCCAATCCCTCGCCCGGCATCGCGCGATGTCGCTCGACCATTTCGCTCGTAATCACAAATTCCTTTACGCGTTTCTGCGACGGGAGCGTGTACATAGCATCGAGCAGCAGTTCTTCCAGAATCATCATTAACCCGCGTGCGCCAACCTTGCGCTCCACGGCCTGTTGCGCAACCCGACGCAACGAATCGTCTGTGAACCGCAACTTGACGCTGTCAAAGTCGAACTTCTTCTGATACTGCTTGACGAGTGCGTTCTTCGGCTCAGTCAGAATCTTGATCAGCGCCGCTTCATCCAGTTCGTGCAATACGCCGACTACTGGCAAGCGGCCGACGAACTCTGGAATTAGCCCGTACCTAATCAGATCTTCGGGCTGCACGTTGCCGAGAGCATCTGCCTGTCGCTGCGAACCGCTCTTTACCTCGGCGTGAAAACCGAGTGACTTGTTGCGCATTCGCTTCTCGACAACTTTCTCCAGACCGACAAAGGCGCCGCCACAAACAAAAAGGATATTCGTCGTGTCGACGGGGAAGAACTCCTGGTGCGGATGTTTGCGGCCCCCCTGCGGCGGAACGTTCGCGATCGTGCCTTCGAGGATCTTTAGCAGGGCTTGCTGCACGCCTTCCCCTGACACGTCGCGAGTGATCGACGGGTTTTCGTCCTTGCGACAAATCTTATCGATCTCGTCAATGTAGATGATGCCTTGCTGGGCGCGCTCAACGTCGCCGTTCGCCGCCTGCAAGAGTTTCAAGATAATGTTCTCAACGTCTTCACCGACATAGCCGGCTTCGGTCAGCGTGGTTGCATCAACAATCGTGAAGGGAACGCTCAACATGCGGGCGAGCGTTTGGGCAAGCAGCGTCTTGCCTGTTCCCGTGGGCCCAATCAGAATGATGTTCGATTTCTGAATTTCGACATCTGAACGTCGTCGGGCAAGTTCAATCCGCTTGTAGTGCTGATAGACCGCCACGGCCAGACGCTTCTTGGTTTCGTCCTGACCGATGACATACTCGTCGAGAAACGCTTTAATTTCGCCGGGCTTTGGCAGCGGTGGTCGTGAAGCTACGGACTCGGCCTGCTGGTCATCGCTGATGATCTCATTGCAAATGTCGATGCATTCGTTGCAGATGTAGACGGTCGGACCCGCAATGAGTTTCTTCACTTCGTTCTGCGACTTGCCACAGAACGAACAACGGAGCGTGTCGTCACTTCTTCTTACCATGGTCCGGGGAACTCCATCCTGTTCAGATTGTCGGGCCTACTTCAGAGTCAAGGCCGAGACGAGCCATCCGCCCGTGCGTGGCGCGTCAGTGGCCGATTTAAAACGACGAACACATTTTGCTGAGACCTGAGGGGGCGTGATCGGCCCGCGTCATTCGCGGTGCGCAATCACCTCGTCTATTAAACCATATTCCTTGGCCTGAACGGCTGACAAATATCGGTCGCGCTCGACGTCGCGTTCAATAGTTTCAAGGTCCTGTCCGGTGTGCTTGGCGAGAATTTGCGACGTCAGTTCGCGAATACGAATGAGTTCTTCGGCATGAATCCGGACATCGGTGGCCTGTCCCTGCATTCCGCCTGACGGTTGATGAATGAGTATGCGTGAATTCGGCAGCGCGAACCGTTTACCTTTTGCGCCCGCGGTCAACAGTAGCGCGCCCATCGATGCGCACATGCCGACGCAGATCGTCGTGACGTCCGGACGGATAAATTGCATCGTGTCGTAAATCGCCAGACCGGCGGTGACCGAACCGCCCGGAGAATTGATATAAAGATTGATGTCCTTTTCGGGATCTTCCGCTTCCAGGAAGAGCAACTGCGCCACGATCAAGTTCGCGATTTGATCATCGATCGGCGTGCCCAGAAAAATAATGTTGTCTTTGAGCAGTCTCGAGTAGATGTCAAACGCGCGTTCGCCTCGCGACGTTTGCTCTACGACCATCGGTATCAGCGCCATAATAAAATCAGGAGGCAGTTAAGCAGGAGGCAGTAAGCAGAATCAAACGTCACACAGTTTATTCTGACTTATCGCTTCCGACTTCTGACTCCTGTTTTTCTTCCTTCCACTCTTTGTCAGTTACTTTCGCATTCGCGACTAAAAAGTCGAGCGTCTTGCGATTGCGTAACCTGCCAGCGATGCTACGTTCGCCACCTTGCTTTGTCAAGATACCTCGCACTTGTTCTGGTGACTGTTTTGAAGCTTCTGCGATCGCGTTGATCTCGTCCTCGATCTGCTGCTCGTTGACGTCAATCTTTTCTTCATCAGCGATGCGTTCCAGCAAGAGTGATCCGCGCAGATCATAACCAGCCTGATCCTTCAAAGAGTCGCGTGCCTTCTCCCAATCGAGTTGTGGATTGCGCGGATCGATTCCCTGACCGATCATGTCGCGCACCACCGATTCAAGGCGATGCTCTGTCTGATGATCGACCAGTCGATCAGGAAGTTCGAACGCGTGAGTGTCGACAAGTTGTCGTACGAGATCCGCGCGCAGCTTTCCCTCGGCTTCGTTCTTCGCTTGCGTTTCGAGATCGGATCGCAATCGTTTGCGGAGGTCAGCGAGCGTTTCAATTTCCTCACCCAGACTCTCGGCCCATTCATCATCGACTTCCGGCAACTCCTTGATGCGCACCGCCGAGACCTTCACGGTGTATTCGATTGTTTTGCCCGCCAGCCCTTTTGCGCTGAAATCGTCAGGATAATTGACGACGAATGTCTTCTCGTCGTCCGGAACCGCGCCTGTGAGATTGTCGGTGATTGCTTGTACGACGCCTTCACCACCCAGCACAACGTCGACGTCTTCGACATTGATCGGTTCGGCATCCGGTTCGTTAACGAAAGCGCCATGGAAATTGGCCGTCACTGTGTCGCCACTCTGCGCACCTCGACCTTCAACGGGCTGCAGGGACGCAAAGTTTTCGCGCAGCTGTGAAATTACCTGCTCGACATCTTCGTCAGTCACCGGCCGCGTCCGGCGATCAACTTCCATCCCTTTGTATTTCCCAAGCTTTATTTCCGGTAGAACTTCAACGTTTACATTGAATGAAATCGGCTTTTGTCCGAGTTGCTCGAGGCCTTCATTGTTTTCAAGATTCAATTGCGGCTCGCCGAGCGGTTCCAGATCGTGTTCGCTAATCGCGTGCTGAACTGCTTCAGGAATCATCTCGCGCAGCAGTTCGGTGCGGATTTGATCTTTGAAGCGCGTGCGCACAACATTGCGGGGCGCATGACCGGGACGGAAACCGGGAACTGTTGCGGCCTTCGCATATTGATCGCTGATGCGATCGTAAACCTTGCGCACAGCGTCCGCGTCGATTTCGATCTCGATCTGTTTTTGAGTTTGTGAAATTTCTTTGAGTTCAGTCTTCATAAGAAAAAGTGAGCAATAGGCACTGAGCTGTGAGCAGTTAGAACGTTGATTGCCTGGCTACAGCGACGGAACGGCTCACGAATCAATCGAGAAAGAGCCTGCTCACTGCCTACTGCTTACTGTTCCATGGTGCGAAAGGGGGGACTCGAACCCCCACACCTCTCGGTACCAGATCCTAAGTCTGGCGCGTCTGCCAATTCCGCCACTTTCGCAAACCAAAAGCGAGAATAGCACAGCAGAACATTCGTTACAGAACCGCGAGCGGTAGCGCGCGGTCAAGCACACTACGTAAGAATCAAGGTGCGATTCTATGAATATCCCGTCTTTGATCCGCGCACTACCGTTCGCGGTTCTGTAACCGGACAAACTGCTTCGCCAGGAGGTAGACTGGCGCGCTAATCGCAAGCAGTGCCAGGGCCCACAAGCTGTTCTTCGTGTCGCCGGCAACTGCGCCACCCAGAAAGGCAATCGATCCAATTGTGACGATGATTGTCGTCCAGGGGTAACCCCAGACGCGATAAGGTCGTGGGAGATCCGGTTCGCGCTTTCGCAACACAAATACAGAAATAAAAGCCAGCGTGTAATAGGACACAAAGAAGAATGCGATCACTGCGAGCACTTGATTGAATGTGCCGCTGGCGATGAAGAGCACTGCAACGATCGTGCTGATGAGCAGAGTGACTGTAGGCGTCCCGCCTTTATTGACAGTCGTGCCGTGATGAGTGAATAGACCATCGCAGCTCATCGCGTATAAAGTTCGTGGCGCGCTCAAAGTGTAGGCGTTGATCGTGCTCAGCATGGAAACTATCGCGAGAGCGCGTATGGCGGTGTCTCCATAGCGGCCAAAAATCAAACTGGCAGCTTTCCCCACCGCGAGTGGTTCGCCGGCAATCTGCGAAAGTGGCATGACATGAAGCAGCGCGAAATTGACGAGCACGTAAATCGCGATCACGGATAGAACTCCGCCGAACATTGACCTCGTCACGTCGCGTTTTGGATCGCGAATCTCCCCGCCGAAATAACAGATGCCGTACCAGCCGTCGTAAGTGTAGAGGACGCCTTGCAT
>JBKPPE010000237.1:0-3045 GCA_046733375.1 Acidobacteriota bacterium
ATTAGCGAGCGGTCAATTAGACGTTTATGAGTCCCGCCTTAATTGCAAAGCGAACCAGACCTGCAACGTCGTGAATACTCAACCGCTCTGTAAGTTGGGACCGATGCGATTCGACGGTCTTAACACTGATGTCTAGCGCACGGGCAATCTCTTTCGTGCTTTGGCCTTCGGCAATGCGAACCAGAATCTCGCGCTGCCGAGGCGTCAAACGATCGAGTAATTCACGCTGTTTGTCGTCATTTACGACAACTCGTGCGGCAGTTTGCTGCGGCGTTTGAGCGGAAACGTAAGTCTTCCCCTGCATTACCATTTCAATCGCGTCTTTGAGTTCTGCGGCGGCCGCGCTCTTCGGAATGAACCCGGCCGCGCCAAAGTGCAGAGCTTGCACAGCATATTCGCGCGCTTCGTGCATAGTTAAAATGATGACTCGCACGCCCGCAAAGCTCGAGGTAATTTTTTGCAGCACTTCGAGCCCATTCATGTCCGGCATCGTAATGTCGAGCAAGACGATGTGCGGACTCAGTCTTTCGATACTTCGAAGAGCATCAGCGCCATTGCCGGCTTCGCCGACCACGTCGACCGATTCGATCATTTCGATTAAGGCACGAATCCCCGCCCGCACGAGCGCGTGATCATCTACCAAGAGCACCCGAATTCGCTCCGCGCGCACGCCATGTTGCGGGGTGGCAGATTTGGCAGAGTCCGAATGATTCGCAGCCACGCCGGCCGCCTGAGCTTGAGCACTAGTTGTTGAAGAAGGGAAATTCATTGGGAAAGCGCCTTCCTGTGCGCGGCAAAATACTCCACAAGTTTAGGGCGAGCAATCAGGAAAAACCTTGTAATCAGGGTGAACGAGGCGTTGGAACGGTTAACATAATCTGTGTCCCGCTGCCGACCTCTGAACGAATCGTGAGCTTTCCGCCGATAGCGAGCGCGCGCTCCTTCATCCCGCGCAGCCCTAAGGCCGTCGCCAGTCCGGCGTTCAAGTGGTCTTCGACGATGAAGCCAATACCGTCGTCGGCGATTGTCATTTTGAGCGTGCCGTTTTGTTTCTCAATATTTACATCGATGCGATTCGCACGAGAATAACGTGCGGCATTCGTCAGCGCTTCCTGGACAATGCGGAAGCACGCAGTTTCGATGGGCCGGCCAATGTTGACTGTCCGTGGCAAATCTCCACTCACCACGGCCATGATGCCGGTACGCTCTGAGTACCGCGACGTGTACCAACTGAGTGCCGCCGATAAACCCAAGTCGTCGAGCATCGATGGTCGCAGCTCTAACGATAGCTCACGCACGCGACGCAGCGCATCATCGATCACTTCGATACTCTCGCAGATGCGGGGCTGGCCGATGTCATTTACCGCGCCCGAGCGTTGCATCCATTGCAAATTGATCGTAATCGCTGTCAGCGCCTGACCAATTTCATCGTGCAGTTCACGCGCGATATTTTCACGTTCAGCTTCTTGCGCGTGCACCAATCGGCGCGAATAGTGTTGCAGCGCGCGTTGTGCCATTTTGCGCTCAGTCATATCGCGCACGGTTCCCTGAACCCCAATTGGCTCACCGTCACGATAGATCATGCGGCTGCTCACCTCGATGGATTTGCGACTGCCGTCTTTGCAGATGATTTTTGCTTCGTAAGTTGTCTCGACCGGAATGTCCAGCTTGCGACAGAAGTTTTCGCGCGCGGTCTTCAAATAGTTGGGAACGATAAAGTTCGAATAATGTTTTCCTAGAATTTCCGTGCGGGAAAAGCCGGACAACTCCTCCGCGGCGCGATTCACTGAGATGTAACGGCCGCCCATATCGTGAACGTAAACCGCATCACGGGAGTTTTCAAAGAGTTCACGATAGCGTTCTTCGCTCTCCAACAACGCTTGCTCTGAATGCTTTCGCTCGGTGATGTCGCGGACCGTACCTTCGTAATATTGTGTGACGCCATGCTCATCGCGTACGGCGCGCGCGTTCACCGAAGCCCAGATCTTTGTTCCATCTTTGCGCGCAAGTTCAAACTCAAAAGCCGTCATAAATCCATCAGCCTCGAGTATGCGCACGAACTCTTCTCGGCGCGTCGGGTCGACATAGGCATCGTGAGTGATGTCAGTTCGTTCGGCGATTAACTCTTCGGGGGAATTAAATCCATGCATTTGCGCCAAGGCTGGATTCGCAACCAGGTAACGGCCATCGGGGGTCGACTGAAAAATTCCTTCCCCGGCATTTTGGAAAATCTCGTGATACTTCTGTTCGGCCAAGAGGCGTGCTTCTTCCGCCTTCAGGCTATCGGTAATGTCCTGACAAGCGCCGAACATTCGTTGCGGCTTTCCGTTTTCGTCACAGATCAGTCGCCCGTGCGAATTGATGGTTCTTATTTCGCCATCGGGGCGCAGGATTCGCCGATGTGTGCTAAACGGCCGTCCATCTTGCAGACACTGTATGACACCCATCGCGGTTGCGTCCCGATCTTCAGGATGCACGCGACTAAGATACGCCTGGTAGGTCGGCGTAAAGCTCTTTGGGTCCTCCCCAAAGATGGCATACAGCTCGTCGGACCACGTCAGACCATCTGTTTCGATGTCCCAGCTCCAACTGCCAACGTGCGCCAGCCGTTGCGCTTCGGCCATCTGATGATCACTTTCCCTTAACGCCCCTTCGACCTGTTTTCGTTCCGCCAGCTCTTTTTGCGCCAGCGAGTAGAGCCGCGCGTTCTCCAGAGCGATCGCGGCCAGCTGCGCAAACTTCACGAGGATCTCAATCTCGCGGTCACCAAATTTCCTGCCCTCGTCAGTGCTCTCAAGGCCCAGTACGCCCACTACACGGTCGCCTGATTTGAGCGGCACCGCCGCAACTGCGCGCAAGCGTTCGTAGCCGGGCAGCGTAATTCGATGCTCCCAAGTGCTGTAGTCATCGACTACTAAAGATTCTTTGCTTTGCCAGATGCGACCTGCCATGCCTTCTCCGGCGTCGATCGTGTTGCCGACATAATTCATCGCATCGCCAGTCGCCACTTGCACCCGCAGTTTATTCTGTCTCTTATACACATCT
>JBKPPE010000238.1:0-2968 GCA_046733375.1 Acidobacteriota bacterium
GATTGGCGCTTCAGCAGCGCGTGGCGTCGTGCAATGAAAGTGAAGCGGACGGCAGCTTCTTAGCTTTCGCGCTACGCGCTCAGGCGGGCAAGATGCCCGCGCTCCGTTAGTTATGAATATTTCGGACGTAGCAGAATCGGCTTACATGGCCATCGACACCGTGCGCACGAACAAGTTGCGCTCGGCGCTGACAATTCTCGGTGTCAGCGTCGGCGTCGTGACCGTGATGTTCATGGTCTCGATCATTCAGGGGCTAAACAAGGCGTTCGCACAACAGATTGAATCGCTGGGATCAAATACAATCTGGGTCCTGAAATTCGATCCGAGCTTTGGCCGCCAGCCTACGACTGAAGAACTACATCGCAAGGAACTCACCATCGAAGACGCCGATGCAATTCGGAATGAGGCCCCCTCGGTTTCAGGGGTGGCTCCCTTCTATCGCAAAATCGCTGAGACCGTCAGCTACAGAGACAAACAAAGCGACACGCCGATTCTGCTTGGAGTGGTCCCGTCCCATGAATTTGTCCTCTCCAGCTATGCAGGCTATGGCCGGTACATCACCGACCTCGATGTTGAAGAGCGCGCAAATGTCTGCGTGATTGGTCGCGATGTCGTGCATGCGCTCTTTCCTAACCAAGATCCTTTGGACAAAGAAATGAAGATTGCCGGCCGTGTCTTCCGCGTGGTCGGTGTGATGGAGCCACTCGGTTCGTTTCTTGGCCAGTCGCGCGACAACTCGATCTACATTCCCATCACCACATTTCATAAGTACTACCCCGAGATGGATTTTCCTGAAATTATCTTCGCGATCATTGTGCGGCCGATTTCGCGCGCCTACGTGAAGAACGCGCAGGACGAAATGACGGACATTCTGCGCCGGCGGCGCCAAGTCCCGCCCGGCGCGCCGAACAGCTTCGGCATTTCTTCACAGGACGCGCTGCTCGATATTTACAACCAATTAACTGGCGCAACTTTTCTCGTGTTGACAGCCATCTCGTGTGTCGCGTTGATGATTGGCGGCATCGGCGTCATGAACATCATGCTCGTATCCGTCACGGAACGGACGAAGGAGATCGGCTTGCGCAAGGCGGTGGGCGCGACGCGCATCAACATTCTCACTCAATTCTTGATTGAGGCCATCGTGCTTACTTCGATAGGTGGTTTTGTCGGGCTGGCGGTGGGCGAAGTCTTCAGCCTGCTCGTTAATAAATATTCGCCGCTGCCGGCTTACGTGCCGGCGTGGGCCATCGGTGTAGGCATCGGGATCTCTGCGAGTGTCGGCATCATTTTCGGATTATGGCCCGCGTGGAAGGCGGCGCGACTGGACCCAATTGAGTCATTAAGGTACGAGTGACTGTGCTTTGTACTTTGTCCTTGGTGCTTTGACTTGTATTCGAAATAGCGCATAAATAGCCCCGCGCCGAGCGCACAAAGTACTAAGCACAAAGTACAAAGCTCCAAGCGAGTAACCAATTCCCCTTCCCCTTCGTATACGTATCAGTGAAACTCTTCGAGATTCTGAAAGTTGCCGTTGCGGCAATTTGGGCGCACAAACTCCGTTCCGCTCTCACCTTGCTCGGAATGATTGTCGGCGTGACGGCTTTCGTCACGGTGGTGTCGCTGATTCAAGGCTTCAACGTTTACATCGATGAAAAGATCGCCGGCATCGGGGCGAAATCATTTTCAATTCAGCGCTTCAATCCGTTTGAGGATTTCAAAGACACCGATACGATTGCCGCCGCACAGCGTCGCAACAAAGAGCTGACGCTGGACGATTACGAGTATCTGAAAGAGAAGGCAACGCTCATCGGAAAGCTTGGGGCCAAAGCGCGCGGCACTCCGACGGAAGTAAAACGTGGAGACCAACTACTCGAAGATATTTTTGTTACCGGCGCCACCGCCAATACTGCTGACATCGATAATCGCAACATCGAGTTTGGCCGCTTCTTCAGTGACGTCGAAGCCGAAGGTTCAGCGCGCGTCGCCTATATCGGCGCCGACATCGCGACCAAACTCTTTCCCGCTGGCAATCCAATCAACGGCGAGATCTACGTGCGCGGGTTGCCCTATCGAGTGATCGGTGTCGAGGCCGTCAAAGGCACGGTCTTCGGAATTCCCCAGGACAATTTTGTGGTGATTCCGCTGAAGACTTATCAACTCGATTTCGGACCATTGATGCGTCAGCGCTCGTTATACTTCACGGCGACGTCAAAGTCAGACGAGACTTTCAACGACGCCGTCGAAGAGGCGCGGTTCTTGATGCGCGCGCGGCGTCACCTGGAGCCGCGAGAGAAAGATAACTTCGGCATCGTTACCCCCGATGCAATCACGGGCCTACGCGATCGAATTTTCGGCACGTTCTTTATTATTGCGATGGTGGTGCCGGGTATCGCCCTCGTCGTGGGCGCGATCGTGATCATGAACATCATGCTGGTATCGGTGACTGAACGAACCAAGGAAATCGGTTTGCGCAAGTCGCTGGGGGCGCGTCGCATCGATGTCTTGAAGCAATTTCTGACCGAGGCAGTCACGCTGGCGACGATCGGTGGCGCCATCGGCGTGTTCCTCGCTTGGATTGTCGGGAAGATCATGACCGCGATTTTTCTTCAGACATATCTTTCAATCTGGGCGATAGCCGGCGCCATTGGAGTGTCGGCCCTGGCTGGCGCAATCTCAGGTCTTTTTCCGGCCTGGAAAGCGGCGCGATTAGATCCGATCGAAGCCTTGCGCGCCGATACATGATCGAGAAAACACGATGAGACTTTTCCGCTCAGACATTCTGGAAAACTTCTGGATGGCGATGGCAACGTTACGCGCCAACAAGTTGCGTTCGTTCCTGACTGTCATCGGCGTAATCATTGGCGTGGTAACCGTGATGCTGATCGCATCGGTGATCGCCGGCTTCGACGTCGCCGTGACTCGCGAAGTCGAGTCCTTCGGGACCCGGTCGATGTACATCAGTAAGTAC
>JBKPPE010000239.1:0-3804 GCA_046733375.1 Acidobacteriota bacterium
GGCGATCGCCGGCGGCAACGCCGTAACGGAAGTCACCTGGGAAGCTGTCGCCGCCATGAACGCGAAGCACGCTGACAGCGAAAGAGAGATCACGAAAGAAGTGGCGCTGGACTTATTGCGCAAAAACAGTCGCGCAGCCGCCGCCGCGGTTCGCGCCTTCACCGATGAGGAATTGGACGGGTCCGCGCCCTTTTCGTTGAGCTATGGCGCCCCGATGACAGCCCAGTTTGTGATCGAGGATCACGCGCTGCGCCACAGTTGGCATCACCTGGCGAAGATTCGCAAGGCGGTCGGCCGCTGACGTGCTGGTTTTGCGAAGCTGACTGAAACTCGGTGCGGGCATTAACGCCTGCGATTCGGCGGAGCGGAGCGTGCGTTTGTTGGAGCCGGCGAAACGTGGGTCCTTGTGGCGACGTTAAACCAGCCGCGCCACCAGCCGACACCGGCGCAAATCACCAGCACAAAGATCACAGCCATCGCGAATGCAAGCTTTAGCGCGATTCGAAGGATGCGGCGCGCAAGAAAGAGAAAGACAGCCCCAACAATCAAAAGAACGAAGATTATCTCAGCCGTTGTATACACGTTACGCGTCTCTCACTGCTCACTGCTCACTGCTCACTGCTCACTGCTCACTGCTCACTGCTCACTGCTCACTGCTCACTGCTCACTGCTCACTGCTCACTGCTCACCGTTTCTTGTAACTCGCACGCACGGTCGTCTTGATGTTGCCGCGCACGTTGAAATCGCCTTCGATCTCGACGCTCAGCGGATCGCACGCGTTCACGAAATCTTCGAGGATGATGTTGATAACATGCTCGTGAAAAACTTTTACTTCGCGGAACGAATTGATGTAGAGCTTCAGACTCTTAAGCTCAATGCATCGATTATTGGGCACGTAACTGACTCGAATCGTGGCGAAATCGGGGAAGTCGGAAAACGGACAGACGCAAGTGAATTCAGGAATCTCAAAGCTGATTTCGATCTCCTTGCCGGGGAACTCATAGGCAAACGTATCGAGCGGATAGAGCTTCATCTCTTCCCGCGAAGTCGAACGTATGTCGAGGCCTTGCAGATTGGTCGGCGCCAGTTCAGTTGCCATATGCAGTCTTAGATGATTACGAACGGGGCACGTTGTATGAACTGTCACGCGACCGGCCAATCATGAATGGCGTAATTAAAATCAGGCCTGCAACAAATCCACCGATATGAGCCGCATAGGCCACGCCGCCGGCTTGTGAACCTGAGCCGAGCACACCCAAACCGCTAATGAGCTGGAACACGAACCACAGTCCGATCGCGACAAACGCCGGCACCGGCGTAAAGAACCAGGAGATCATCACGACGACGCGGCGGGTGGGGAAGAGCAGGATATATCCGCCGAGGACTCCCGAAATCGCGCCCGACGCGCCGAGGCTCGGCACCAGCATGCTACCTTCGTTCCCGCCGGCGAAAATCGCGGTCGCAAAGACGTGCGACAGCCCCGCCAGGATTCCGCACACGAGATAAAAGAGCAGATAGCGAGCGTGTCCCAGACGATCTTCGATGTTGTCGCCAAAGATCCAAAGGAAGAGCATGTTGCCGAAGATGTGTGCGATGCCTCCATGCATGAACATCGAGGTAATCAAAGTGAGCCAAACCGGAATCGGAGTTGGTTGTAAACCGGGAAGTTGGACTTCCTGACCGACGGGTGTGGTGACTACTCGATCACTAGTAACGATGTCGCGCCCGGTGACGATCTCTGCGGGCACCGTGGAAAAAGCGTAAGTGAAGCGATCATTCGATCCGAGACCTTGAAGAAATACAAAGACGAGG
This sequence comes from Acidobacteriota bacterium, assembly GCA_046733375.1. GTDB lineage: Bacteria > Acidobacteriota > Blastocatellia > Pyrinomonadales > Pyrinomonadaceae > UBA11740. Next base: position 1,813 of record JBKPPE010000239.1, read on the forward strand.
ACATTGATGGCAATCAGCAAATAGTTGACGATCGGCGTCGAGCCGCGATCTTGATTGTCGTCTGCAATTGGAAAAAGCATCTTAGTATTGTCGATTTTTGATTGCCGATTGCCGATTAAAATCTAGCTAAGTGAAAATGCGCTTGACGGCGGCTTTCAATCAAAAATCGAGAATTGGCAATCGGCAATGTTGTTCATCCCTCTGCCGCTGCCTCAGCCAGCGCTGGTTCGCCCGCCGCCAGTTCGCGCCTTACTTCTTCGGGCGTGCCGAACACCGCCGCCTTCTTATCGTCGAACTCACCTTCCCAGCGCGCGACGACGACCGTAGCGAGACAATTTCCCAAAACATTCACGGAAGTGCGCCCCATATCCATCAATTCGTCCACGCCAAAAATTACCGCGACGCCAATCGGGCCCAGGCCGCCCGGCATGAAACTGTTGAGGGTCGCGAGCAGGATTACCAGCGCCGCGCGCGGCACGCCCGCGACACCTTTTGAAGTAATCATCAGCGTCAGCATCATTACGATCTGCCGGCCAACGCTCATGTGCCCAATCACGGGTTCCGCCGCCTGCGCGACGAACACTGAGGCCATCGCGAGATAAAGCGTAGTGCCGTCAAGGTTGAAGCTGTAACCGGTCGGCATCACGAACGCCACGATGCGTTTCGGGACGCCAAGACGTTCCATGTTTTCCATCGCTTTCGGCAGAGCAGATTCGCTGCTGGTCGTCGCGAATGCGATGGTGAAGGGCTCGCGCACCGCTTTTAGAAACTGAAGGATGGGCACGCGCGCAAGCAACATCACTGCGCCCATGACAAATACCACGAGGATGAACAACGCGAGATAAAGCGAGCCGATTAACTTCCCGAGATTCCAAAGGACACTGAGCCCGTTGGTCGCGATCGTGTGGGCCATTGCCGCGCCTACGCCGATCGGTGCAAACATCATCACGTAGTTCGTGAACTTGAACATCACCTGGGCCAACGCTTCACACCCACGCAGGATCGGCGCCGCTTTTTCACCCATCGCTGACACCGCCATCGCAAACAGAACGCTGAACGCCACGATTTGCAGCACGTCTCCTCTCACCATCGAGTCGATCACGCTCGCTGGAAAGATGTGCACGATGAGATCGCGAAAGCCTTGCGGCTGTGTTTTTACGAGGGTGCTGACATCGGCGCCGCCAACCAGCGCAACCCCCGCGCCCGGCTTCGTCAGATTCACGACTGCCAGTCCAATGAAGAGTGCAATCGTGGTGACGATCTCAAAGTAGAGCAAAGCTTTCGCACCCATCCGCCCAACCTTCTTGAGGTCGCCACCACCCGCAATGCCTGCGACCAAGGTCGAGAAGATCAGCGGCGCAATAATCGATTTGATTAGGTTGAGAAAAATGTCGCGCAGGAAATAGACATTGTTGCCCCATTTCGGACTGACGTAACCGAGTAGGCCGCCGAGGACGAGCCCAATCAGAATTTGCGTGGTGAGCGACGGGCGATACCAGGGGCGCTTGGCAGTTTCGAGTTTCGAGTTTCGAGTTTTGGGTTTCATGGGGTGTCCGGAAACTAGCTGTTCAGATTAGGGTTGCCGAAAAGGGGATCGAGGTTCGAGTCGCGAACTCGAAACTCCAAACTCGAAACTCGAAACTGACGCATCATCGTCCCCAACGAAGTTTGTCTCTCAACAAATCAAAATAGTTTCGGTTCTTCGGCTGCACGAGATTGAACGTCGTGTTGCTCTTGCGAATGACCACGCGATCGCGGGCCTGTACCGGAAAACCCACTTGCCCGTCGAGAGTCAGCGCGACATCTTCTTTCTCAGTCATCAAACGCACTTCGATTACTGAGTCGTCAGGCACCACGATCGGCCGGTTCGACAAGGTGAACGGACAAATGGGCGTGATCACAACAGTATTCATCGTCGGAAAGATGATCGGCCCACCAGCCGACAGGTTGTAAGCGGTCGAGCCCGTCGGCGTGGAGACAATCAAGCCATCC
>JBKPPE010000240.1:0-4857 GCA_046733375.1 Acidobacteriota bacterium
CCCTGATTCATCATGCCAAACAAGAGCACCCTCATTCGTCTAATCACAAAGTCTCTTCTCTCATTTGCTGCGGTGATTACGCTGCCGCTGTTTACCGTTTCAGCAGTAGCGCAAACTCGCGATCACTTGACTGATGCAGAAAGCGAATTGATTCGTTTTCATCAGGAGCTCGACAAACGAATTGAGGTGTTCATCAAAGCGATCGATCGTCGCTTTGAGATCATTAATGGCATCGCTGATCCGAAAATGAAGAAGGTCATGAAAGGTGAGCCGGATTGGGGCGATGCTCCGAAAGGGACGCGTGCGGAACTGATCGGCGACATCGCCGGAATTTTGGACGAGGCGATTACGAATATCGACGACGTCAGCCGTCGCGATGAAAAGAGTCCGCTGATTTCACGTTCATTGCGACGCCTCACTGCGGCGGCGACCGGTTACGCTACGCAGTTGACCGCGATGAGCAAACAAACAAAAGACAACGACGAGCTTTACGCCATCGAGCGCGCCCTGGACAACGCTAACGACGTCATCGAGGCCGGGGCAAAGCTGCCTCCTCCGACGAATGACAAAAAGAGCAAGCCTTAAAACGCCTGTTTTGGCCGAAATAAAAGTGACATTCGTCCGCGGTAGCGGACGGTGTGAAAATAGCCCAGCGCTTCAGCGCTGGGATCAGAGAATGAAAGGATCGTAAGTCCGTGAAACGGACGACAGAAGTTTGAAATCGACCATTTGCACAGCGCAGATTCCGACGCCCGCTTCGCGGGCTCTGGTCTAATTGGTTAACGTGACCCACCGCTGAAGCGCTGGGCTTTTTTCATTTCGTCCGCTTCGCGGATGATAAAGTCGCCAACGCAACACTTCGTAAATCTGGTTAGAAAGCAAATCGCCAAAAACCAAACCACCTCAGTCCCGCGCTTTTTTCAGCACCTCGGTTGCGCGATTGATCGCCGCCACGATTCTCTCCAGGCCAGTTTTTAAATTGGTCGTGTTGCGATCATCCAGCGCCTGCCGAAAGTCCGTAAGCGGCTGCGAGGCATAACCGGTGAAGGTTCCCGGCGCGTAGATTTCATGCTTGTACCACGGTCTGCCGTTCAAACCTCCATCATCGATAAATGCCCGTTCAGCCAACATCAGCGCATCGTTCAAGCGATCCAGTTTTAGCGATGACGATAATGAATTCTTGCTCTCGGCGATCAGCTTTTGTCTTTCTCGCTCGGACCGTTCCGCTTCGTCGGCAAAATTTTTGATCGCATCGTTCATAACCTTTTCGTCGATTGCTGAATCAAGCTTCCGGCGCTTCGCCAGCCTCATCGCTTCGTTGAAGTAGTCGCGAATCGCATCCGCGTAATCACGATAGTCGAATTGCAACCCATCCGCGCCGGCGAGCCGCATCGCCATCGTGCCCCACAGTTGCGCGGCCGCCACGTGATACGTGAATTCCGGATCGCCGAACTTAGACATCCACGTATACGAGTCGAATGCTGAATGGTAAACGCCATAGTCACCGCCGAATCCCATATCGGTCGAAGCAATCCCGAGATGCTGCAAGAACGGCGTGTAATCCGATCCCGATCCCAGCGGGCTGATGCGCGCCTCCGCATCGTAATTAGGATCGGTTTCACTTCTCTGCTCACGTGCGTAGTCCTGCCACTGCTGGTAAACCGTTTTGCCAGTCTTCGGATCCCTGATGTCGCGCGTCGCGCTGCGAATGAGTTTCCAGAGCGAGGGCACAGACGACGCCGAATAGTTCGGCCCGTTGACGGCAACATCGACATTCAAGTAGGCGACCCCTTTCTGCTGCAACTCGGCGGCGTGCTCTTCGGCCCATTCCGTCGAACCTTCCAAGCCGTACTCTTCCGCGTCCCAGCTACACAAAATGATCGTGCGGCGTGGTTGCCATCCGTTCTTGAGAAGCTGTCCGAATCCGCGCGCGGTCTCCAACATCGTCGCGGTGCCGCTGTTTGGATCGACGGCGCCGAAGACCCATGCGTCGCGGTGATTGCCCATCACAATCCAGCGGTCTTTTTCTGCCGAGCCGTCAATGCGCGCGACGACGTCCCAAATTTTGCGCGACTGGTAATCCATGTCTGTCTTCAGATGAACGCGCACGTCCGGAGTGCCACCCACGTGGTAAGGAAAAGGAAATGCGCCCTGAAAACCTTTCGGACGAATCGGTCCCTTCAGCGGCGCGATCAATTTGCGCGCTTCGTCATAAGCCAGGGGCTGCACCGGTATCCGCGGAATGTCTTCGTATGCTTGCTCTAAACTTATTCGCGGGGTGCCTGGTGTCGCGGGCTTGCCGGGAGTCAAAGGATCGCCGGGGTAATGAAACAGAAACTGCACTGAGCCGCGCTGGCCTGACGCTACCGGACGCCACGGCCCTTTCGGATAAACGTCCCCCTGCGCGTAGCCGTCGTCCGCCGGATCAGAATAGATAATGCAGCCGACGGCGCCGTGATCCTGCGCGACCTTAGCTTTCACTCCGCGGAACGAATTGCCATAGCGAACGATGACGATTTTGCCCTTCACGTCGACGCCGGCCTTCTCGAGCGCTTCGTAATCCGGCGGCAAACCGTAGTTTGCGTAAACCAGCGCCGCCGTCACATCACCGGTCGCCGCATAACCATTGAAGAGCGGCGTGATTTTTTTATTCGAAGAAGTTGGGTCGTCCCTGATGATCGCTTCGCGAACGGAAAGCCGTTCGCGTCGCGGCGAAACTAACTCAACGATCGGATCGGACTTCGGGTAATTCAGCCAAACTTGATACTCAGCGAGTTCAGCATTCAGCCCGTACGAGCGCATCTGATCGCGAACATAAATTGCTGTGTCGTAATCTTCCTTTGAACCGGCGATGTGCGGCTCAGAAGTTAGTACACGCAAGTGCTTGCTCGCGGAACCTGACGACGGAATGCCGCGAAACTGTTCTTCGAACTTACGCTCGGCCTCTGAAGCTTCGCGGTTGAATCCGTCGATGGGCGGTTGAGTTTGAGCGAAAGCGAGCGAATGAAGTGCGAAGACGGAAGCTAACAAAATTGCCAACGCGCGACTGATGCGTGTCATGAAGTGAACCTCCAAAAGATGTGTCAGTACCCGGAGCAGCAGCGACGGGCGAACAGCAGCATCGAGATTAAATTGAACTAACTTTCGTCTCCTCACGTAGAATTACCGGAGGAGCTAACCGAAATGGAAAGCCGCTATTACCCCGGCGTCGAAGCCGACACGATAAAGCTGATGGTCGAACTGCGCGATCTGTTCGATGAAGATTTCGAAGTTCAGACGATGCAAGTTTCTTCGACGGCCGTGTTGCAAGCGCGTAAGTCTAGCACGTTGCGCGACATCACCGGACTCTCCGCGGCTTTGACGATCAAGGTGACGCCTGAATCGGGCGGCACGCGCGTCGAGATTGGGATGCAGAAGTGGTTCGATAAAGCAGCGGTCGCCGCAGTCGCGCTCGCGTTGTCAGCGGGATTGCTGGTTGCTTTGCCCGCGCTCGGCGCTTACTGGCAATACAAACTCACACAGGATGCATGGCATAAGATCGAAGCTCACATTGCGCGCAAAGCCGGCGGCTACGTTCCGCCTCTGCCCGGACGTTGCGGAACCTGCGGTGCGGCGGCAAGCGCGGGCGCCGCATATTGCTCAGCCTGCGGCTCGAATCTTCGCATGGGCCTCTCATGTCCGAACTGCAATGCGATGCAGAAGGATGCGACGGCGAGATTCTGTAATTCGTGCGGCAAGTCTCTGACAATATAACGTCAGTACCATCCGCGTCAGCGGATGGGTCAGCGTTTCAACACTAATTGAGCATCCGATCCATTCGCTAACGCGAATGGTACTGACCTTATCAGCACTGACGCTCAATCGTGTCTCAGCGCCCGCACCGGATCGATGCGCGCTGCGCGTGAGGCCGGATACAGAGCCGCGAGAATCGAAACCCCTAGCGCAAACAGGATCGCTCCCAGCCAAAGCCACGGCGGCAGTGAAAAGAAGTCGATGAATGATGCATTTTGCGGTTTCAGAATGAAGCGATAAGCCAGTCGGTTGGCCAGCGTATCGATTCCCCACGCTGCGAGACAGCCCATGATTCCTCCGGTCAACCCAATCACCGCCGCTTCGAAAAAGAAGATCAGTTTGATTTCGCGATCTTCCGCGCCGATCGCTTTCATGATTCCGATTTCGCGCGTGCGCTCAAGGATCGACATGATCATCGTATTCGCGATGCCGAATGAAGCAACGAGCAACGAAATGCCGCCGAGCAATCCAAGCACCGAATCGATAATCAGAAACACCGTACGAATCTGGTCGAGCTGATCGACGATCGAAAAGCTACCAAATCCCATCTCCTGGATTCGCTTCCGCACTTCCGTGAGCGCCACGGGATCGCTGACGCGCACAACTGCCGAGCCGTAACCCTCGCTTTGCGATTCGTTGAGTTGACCACTTTGCTTCGCGAGCGCGAGCGCCACTTCGCTCATCGGATTGCGGTGCTTGCGCTGCCAATCGCGCGCAATCGGCAACGGCACGTAGACCCCCGCGCCCAACATCAGACCAGCGTTGCCACCCTGGGCCGCCCCTTCGCGTTTGTCGCGACCAAGCACGCCGACAATCTTCAAAGTCCTTCCGGAAATCGCATTTGATGGGGGTCGGTCATTGTCTTCGAGCGGCAGGCCAAAGAAACTGAATCCTCCGTCATCCTGCGACTGTTCAGTTTCATCTTTCGCAGATTTGTCCCGATCGATTGTTTCACCCCGGGTCGTCAGGAGCTCAACAGTCTGGCCGATGGCATCTTCAGGTTTACTGAAGCCGCAGGTCTCAACAACCGGCTCGTCGAGGACGGCCTCATCGGCGTTCGTGCTG
>JBKPPE010000241.1:0-8923 GCA_046733375.1 Acidobacteriota bacterium
GTATGGGCCGTTGCCGTCGAGCGCGATTGCCAGAGCTTTCCTCGTCTCCTTGATACGCACGACGGCTGCATCTGCGCCGGGCAGCACGACCGTGTTTGTCCGCACCATGTGGTCGTATTGGCGATAGACCCATTCTTTGGAAGCGAGGTTCGGTGAACTCAGCAATTGAAGGAGAGCTTTATTTAGTTTCGAGTTTCGAGTTTCGAGTTTCGAGTCTGCGACAGCAAGTTTCGGGTTTCGAGTTTCGGGTTTCGAGTTTGTCTGTGCTGCGATATCCACTACGTCTGTTGATGCTGCGGGCGATTCCTGGGGCGAACTCGAAACTCGAAACTCGAAACCCGAAACTTGTTTCATCGGCCTCTCATAAATTGGAGCCTCGTCGGTGAGCGCCTTCACCGGCACATCACAGACAACTTCGCCTTCATGCATCACGCGCATGCGCCCGTCGTCCCGAACGTGACCGATGACAACCGCGTCGAGGTCCCACTTGGCGAAAATTTCGACGATCTCTTTCGCGCGTCCTTTGTGCGCGACGATGAGCATGCGCTCTTGAGATTCCGACAAGAGCATCTCGTACGCAGTCATGCCCGTCTCGCGCTGCGGCACGAGCGAGAGATCAATCTCGATCCCGGTGTCGGCGCGCGCGGCCATCTCGCACGTTGAGCAGGTTAGCCCCGCCGCGCCCATGTCCTGAATACCGGCAATCGCGCCGCTTCGCATTGCTTCCAGACACGCCTCCAGCAAAAGCTTTTCGAGAAACGGATCGCCGACTTGAACCGTGGGACGTTTTTCCAAAGCTTCTTCGTCAAATTCCGCTGAGGCCATCGTCGCGCCGTGAATTCCATCGCGACCGGTTTTTGCCCCGACGTAAAGGACCGGATTGCCGACGCCCGTGGCTTTGCCGAAAAAGATTTGGTCTTGACGGACAAGACCAAGCGCGAACGCGTTAACGAGTGGATTGAGCGCGTACGAGTCGTCAAACGAAACTTCACCACCAACCGTCGGCACGCCGAACGCGTTGCCATAGTGCGCAATGCCGGCGACAACTCCTGCGAGCAGCGAGCGATTGCGACGACCATTCTTTGGATCATCGAGCGAACCGAACCGCAAACTGTTCAGCGCGGCCACTGGGCGGGCGCCCATCGTGAAGATGTCACGCAGGATTCCGCCAACGCCCGTAGCGGCTCCCTGAAACGGTTCGATAAACGACGGATGATTGTGCGATTCGATTTTGAAAGCGGCACACCAGCCGTCGCCGACATCGACGATGCCTGCGTTTTCGCCGGGCGGAACAATCACGCGCTCGCCCTGGGTTGGCAGGCGCTTGAGATGAAGGCGCGAAGACTTATACGAGCAATGCTCGGACCACATGACCGAGAAGACGCCGAGCTCCACGAGGTTCGGCTCTCGTCCGAGCAGTTCTTTTATCCGCGTAAATTCGTCAGGAGTTAGGTTGTGACTAGCGAGAATCTCAGGCGTGATCATTTCTTAGTTTCAGGTTTCAAGTTTCGAGTTTCAAGTTCGCGCCATCAACTTGAAACTTGAAACCTTAAACTTGAAACTTTCCTCACTGCTTACGGCTCACTTCTTTATCAATGATGGCGCGCAGTTCTTCAGGTTTGATCTTTCCGAAATGGCGATAAGCGATACTGCCGTCGCGGCCATACAAAAACGTTGCGGGCAGCGCGCCGTCCCAATTCATGTCGATCGCGTGAATCGCCGGTTCTTTGTCGGCGACGTTCAGCAGCACCACCGGCATTTTCGCTTTCATCTCTTGAAGGAAGGACACTGCCAGCCGTTTGTCCTCCAGTTCGTCGACGGTGACGGAAAGAAAATTCAAACCTTTCGCGCGATACTCGTCGTCGATTTTCACGAGATCCGGAAACTCTTCGCGGCAACCATCACACCACGTTGCCCAAAAATTGATCAGCAGCGGACGCGCTTCTTTGGGATCGCGCTGCAACAGCTTCTTCAGGCCGTCCAGATCGACGACGGTGATTTCGGAAGCACCACCGGCGGCCGCGCCGTTGGCGGAAGCCTTCGACGGTGGCGCTTGAGACGTTTGCGACTGCGCCGCAACTACGCCAAGCGCCACCGTTAAAACGATTGAAAATAGAAGACGCATTTTGATGAGGCGCACCTTCGACCTCGAAGTGCGCAACTGCTGTTCAGACCGTAAGCAAATCCTACGAAACTCGCTTAATCGTGCAGCCGAACGCGGCGCCGCCCGTCTTAGTGACCGCTTTACCGGCAAGCATTTCATTGAGCGCTTCGCGCAAATCTTCGGAAGTGATGCCTTCGACTTTTTGCGAGTTGTCGATGCGGCCGTGATAGACAAGCTTCATGTTCACGTCGAGCGCGTACGCTTCGGGTGTGCGCGTGGCGCCAAGGCGATCCGCGATCTTGTTGCCGTCATCTTTCAGAATCGTAAACGTCAACCCTTTTTCGGCGGCGTGCGATTTCACTTCCGACGCCGGCTCAGTGTTGTTCGAGTTGATGCCGATGAAGTTGATGCCTTTCGCTTTGTACTCCTGCGCCAGTTTTTCCATGCGCTCATTGTAGGCATTGGAGACTGGGCACTTCGTCGCGATGAAAAGAATGACGGCGCCCTTCGCACCGGCCAGCGACTTGAGCGAGTGCTCTTTGCCCTCTGCGTCCGGCAGCTTGAAGTCGTCGATTACTGTGCCAATAGTCGGCGGCGCCGGGATGTCGTTGTCACTGCGGCCACTGCCGGCCACTGCCGCCAGCGCAATCACAACCAGAGAGACAATCACAAGCGAAACTGCATACTGCTTTTTCATACGAACTCCTTTCGGGCGGTTGAAGTGAAGTCAGAGATTAACAGTCAAAACTTAGACGTGGCAAGCTGGCCGGCGGTTCGCGCCCGACGCACCAGTCACACAGTCTTTTTTTGCCGGCTGGACAGAAAAACAATCAGTGTCAGAGTAATCGTCACGGTGGCGGACAGCAGGCAATATTGGCAGAAGTGACGAATCACAAAGGCCTGCAAATACAGCAGCCAAAGCGTCGTCAGACACATTATCCCAAGCAGAATTTTCAGCAAGAGCTTGACGAGCGGATAACCAAACGCGGCGAGAATCGCGAGACTAAAAACTACGAAATACGCAGCGGCGCCGAGCGCGGCGAGCGGTACCGGGCCGGCCTGTGCATACGGACTGCTGAGGACTTCGGAGCAGCCGGAAATGACTGTGCAACGAAGGCTCGCGCCGGTGATGTGTTGAACCGTGAGATAGATTGCATCAGCCAGGCCGATGAGTGAGACGACGGCAGCGATGACATACGTCCATGAGAAGCCGGACCGTGATTGGGTCGTCCCATTCGTCATAAGACGCGAAGTGTCAGAACCGAGAGCGGTAGCGACCGGATCATAAGTCAACGTTTCATATGATCCCGTCGCTACCGCTCCGGGTTCTGACACACTTCAACCTAACAATCTATTGACCAGCCGCGTTCAACGCGTCTTTGATCATCTTACGCAGTCCATCGGGCTTCCAGGATTCGCCGGTAGCTTCCCTGCCGTTGACGAAAAAACTGGGTGTCGATTGAATCCCGAGCGCATGTGAGCGTTTGCCGTCCTGGAAAATGCGCGCCGCTACTGCTTCACCATTCAAATCGCGCATGAACTGATCGGGATTGAGACCAATCTGTTTCGCGTAATCGACGAACATCGCAACCGCGGCGTCCTTATCCTTAGCCTCGGCCCAAGTGGCTTGAGTCTCAAACAGCTTATCGTGCATCGCCCAGAATTTGTCCTCACCTTGCAGTCCGGCAGCTTCGGCGGCCTGCGCCGCTATGATCGAATACTGATGATTTGGGTACAGCGGATTCTCGCGATAGATCACGCGCAGTTTCTCGCCGAAATCAGCTTCCATCCTTTTCAATTCGGCATAGTAAGCGCCGCACGAAGGGCACTGAAAATCAGCAAACTCCTCGACCGTCACCGGCGCACTTGCATTGCCGCGAATGTGAGCAGGTGTTGCGCCGGGTGGCAGTGAACCAGGCGGTGGCGTCGCGACCGGCGGTGGACCATTTGTCTGACGCGAACCTGACGACAATTTCCACATCGCGGCGAGCGCTGCGATTAGGACAATTGCGATGATTAAAAAGGGAACAAGGCGCTTCATGTTCAATGGATTTGTGTTCGTTTAGGCAGCAGCCGCGAGCGCCCCTACCAACGAATGAAATAGCGTGCGGCCATCGCTCGATCCAAGCGCCTCTTCGCAAGCGCGCTCAGGATGCGGCATCAGTCCGAGCACGTTTCGACCTTTGCTGCAGATGCCGGCGATGTTGTCGCGCGACCCGTTCACGTTTGTTTGATCGGTGACATTGCCTTGGGTGTCACAATAACGAAAGATGACTCTCTGATCGCGTTGCAGTTCCGCGAACGTGGCATCGTCGCAGACATAGTTGCCTTCGGCGTGCGCAATCGGCATGCGCAGGACCTGGCCGCGTGTCAGTTCGTGAGTGAAGGGTGTGTCACTGCTTTCCACGCGCACGTTTACGTGTTCACAAACAAAGTGCAGTTCCCGATTACGAATTAGTGCGCCCGGGAGTAAACCCGCTTCGCACAATATTTGAAAGCCGTTGCAGATGCCGAGCACCAGCTTTTCCTGCGCTGCAAACTTTTTGACTGAATTCATCACCGGGGAGAAGCTAGCCAGCGCGCCCGCGCGCAGGTAATCGCCGTAAGAAAATCCACCCGGAATAATCAGCGCGTCGTACGACGAAAGTTCTGTGTCGCGATGCCAGATGAAATCGACCGGCTGACCCACGTGTTTCGAGATCACGTGATAAGCGTCATGATCGCAATTTGACCCGGGAAAAACTATGACTCCGAATTTCATTATTTGTAACGCAAGCTGTTAGCTTGCGCGCTTCGACTCGTTCGCAAACTGCCAGTTTGCGCTAGTTCTCAATCTCCACGCGAAAGTCTTCGATAATCGGATTGGACAAAACTTCGCGCGCCATCCGTTCCGCTTCCGACCGCGCATCGTCGTCGCTCAATCCGCCGTTGAGAGCGATTTCGAAATACTTCCCCTGTCTGATGTCGCTAACACCGCGATAACCGAGCAACTCGACCGAGTGTTTGATCGCTTTGCCCTGTGGATCCAGCACGCTTGGTTTTAATGTTACGTAAACTTTCGCTTTCATAAATTTGCGTTTCGAGTTTAGAGTTTCGGGTTTCGAGTTGGGCGCCCTCGGTGCAACTTTGCTTCGCTCAAACGGTGATCTCACTCGAAACTTGAAACTCGGAACTCGAAACTGCCGAGGGGCGAACGCAAGATAATACGGCAAAACATTGCGCGAACGGTAGCCGATATCATAGTATTTGCGCCGTCGTTCTAAGGCTTCATTGTTTTCGAGGAAAGAAATTCAATGTCAGCGCCATACACACCACCACCACCGCCGCCCGACTCTAGCGCTCCGGGTGGCCAGGCCAGCATCGGCATGGACGCCAACCTGGCGTCGATGATTTGTTACCTCACAATGATCTGTTGCGGCCTCGGCATCGTCATCAGCCTGGTTTTCTTTCTGATCGAAAAGACCAGCCGGCTGTTGCGCTTTCATGCGATGCAGGCGTTGCTTTACGGTGGTGTCTGGATCGTTGTTGGCATTGTATTCCGCATTTTGTCGATGGTTGCTGATATCGCACTGGGTGACACGCTTGGTATCTTCGTCTTCTTTGGCTGGCTCGCCGTCAGGCTCTTAGTGGCGCTCGTGCTGCTCGCCTTTTTGATCATTGCCGCAATCAAGGCGTATCAGGGTCAGTATTATAAGCTGCCGATCCTCGGCAATATCGCCTGGGGCATCGTCAATAAATAGTCATCATCGGTTCAAACGATCTACTACTTTCGAATTCGCAGGAGAAACTGAAATGGACACAGGCAAGTCTGCCCTGGGACTGGACGGAAATATAGCCGCTGCTCTTGGCTATCCGATCGGTATCATCGCGATCATTTCGCTAATCATGGAGAAAGAGAATCGCTTCGTGAAGTTTCACGCGCTGCAATCGATTCTGTTGCACGTCGCGGCAATCGTTTGCATGATCGCGTTTTGGATCATAAGCGCGGTGGTGTTCGTGGGCGGCATCGCCGCCAGCGCGGCGACCAATAGCGGCGCAGTTGGCGGCTTAGCCAGCATGCTAATCGGACTGGTTTGGCTGGTCTTCGTGGTTCTCTATCTGTTGGGACTGATTCTGGCGGCCGTCAAGGCTTATCAGGGAGCGATGTTCAAGCTGCCGATTATCGGCGGCATGGCCGATAAGTGGGTCAAGTAACTGCGTAGGTCGGAGCGGGTCAGGCTCAACGTTGAGTTTCTGATCCGCTCGCTATTGCTCGCGGTTCTGTACCAAACACTCTCGCAAAAACTTGATCGACATTTCGCAAATATCGATCAAGCGAGAAGACTTCATCGATTTGTTTCGCAGACAACTGAGCGGCGATGTCTTTGTCAGCTGAGACGAGCTCTCTGAAATCGCCGCCTTCGTCCCAACACTTCATGGAATTTCGCTGCACCCATTCGTAGGCCGTCTCGCGCGTCACACCGGCGTGCGTCAGTGCCAGAAGCAACTCGCCACTGAAGACCAACCCGCGCGTCGCGTTCAAATTCTCAAGCATGCGATCCGCATGGACGATCAAGCCGTCGATCAGCGACGTGGCTTTCTCGAGCATGTAGTCCGTGGCGACGCTGGAATCAGGCAGCACGACGCGCTCGGCTGAAGAATGCGAGATATCGCGTTCGTGCCACAGCGCAACGTTCTCCAAACCGACCATACTGTTCGCGCGCACAACGCGCGCCATGCCGCAAAGCCGCTCTGAGAGAATCGGGTTACGCTTGTGCGGCATCGCGCTCGAACCTTTCTGGCCCTTTTTAAATTTCTCTTGAGCTTCGCGCACTTCGGTGCGCTGCCAGTGGCGAATTTGCAGCGCGAATTTGTCGATCGAAGAAGCAATCACGGCTAACGTGCAGAGATATTCGGCGTACGAATCGCGCTGTACGACCTGAGTCGATACGGGCGCTGCTTTCAATCCGAGCCGTGCGCAGATCTTCTCTTCGACATCCGGTGTAAGGTGTGCGAACGAACCAACCGCGCCACTGAGTTTTCCGACCGCGACCGCTTCGCGCGCACGCAAGAGCCGTTCTCGATTCCGTTTCATCTCGTCATACCAAAGCGCAAAGGTCAGCCCGAACGAAGTCGGCTCTGCGTGGATACCGTGCGTGCGGCCGATTTGCGGAGTGTGCTTGAATTCGAAGGCGCGGCGTTTCAGCACTTCGAGCAGCGCATCAATCTTCCGCAGCAGGATGTCACAGGCATCGCGTAACAGAAGGGCGTTCGCCGTATCGACGACGTCTGACGAAGTCAGACCGTAGTGAACGAAGCGTGACGCTTCGCCGATTGATTCAGCAAGATTAGTAGTGAAGGCGATCACGTCGTGATCGGTCGTCTTCTCGATCTCGTTGATGCGTTCGACAGAGAACTTTGCGCGCGTCTTGATCTCTGCGAGGGCGTCAACGGGAATGGTGCCTGTTTCGGCATGAACCTCGCAGACGGCAATTTCCACGTCCAGCCACTTCTGGAACTTGTTCTGCTCAGACCAGAGCGCGCCCATTTCGGGCAGGGTGTAACGTTCAATCATGGTGAATCGTAAATCGTAAATCGTGAATAGAAGTTGTGAGGAAGCGTGGCAGTCTCTATTTACGATTTACCATTTACCATTTTCTACTTAAGCGCTGTCGAAGTCACAAAATACTTCGCCAGATACCATTTGCCGCCATGCTCGATCAACGTGAATGTTTCCATCGCATCGGCCCGCTCGAATTGCGTTTGGTAAACGGCGACTAGCGAATGACCGGGCACGGGTGCGGTTCCTGTCCGCTCCTCGCGAGCGGTGTCCAGATTGCGCACTTGCGCGCGGCCTAACTTGTCGTGCAGACGCTGAAGAGTTGCCTTTGATTCTTCCAGCGTGGAATCCTTGCGCCATTCGTCGCCGGCTTCATTGTAAAGGTTTTCGTAATGGCCTGCGTCAATGTCCTGAATTGCCATGTCGATCACCGTCTGCGCGTCGGCGGGAATGCCTGCACGACGCACTCCCCTGGTACACGACACACAAATGAGTCCCAGGCTCAAAACGAATGCGGCAGTCACGACGGGACGGTAGCTCGACGGTGAGGGAAGGCGCCTAGTCCCACGGCGAACGCCCTCCCGCACGCTCGGGCTGTTGCCCCCGCTTACACTTCGATCCATTGAGTTGGCTCTTTGGGAAAGGACAAAGTGACTTCTGTGTCGGCGCGAAACAGCGGCGACCGTTCATACAATGCAGTCTCAGCCGTGATTTTCGCGAGGTACGGATTGTTCGCCCGTTGCGAAAGATGCGCCAGCACGATGTGTTTGGCTAAGCCGTCGAAACCGTCGACTAGCCACTCAGCGACGTCTTCGTTCGATAGGTGCCCGAGCCGCGAAAGGATTCGCTGCTTCAATTCCCACGGATAGTTTTCGACCGTCTTCAACATATCGCGGCTGTGATTCGATTCGATCACGAGCGCCGCGCAGCCACGTAGTTGCTGTGTAATCAGCGTTGTGATGTGGCCAAAGTCCATCAATGTCGCCACTTTGACGCCGTCGTGCGTGGCAGTGAAGCCAAAATTATCTACCGCGTCATGCGGCACCGTAAACGGATGAAAATCGATCTTGCCAATCCTAAAATCTCTTCCCGAATCGATCTCAACCATGCGATCGCGCAGGGTATCCGCCCGCCGCCGCCGTTCATCATTGACCATGCCCGAGCCTCGCGATTCCAGCACATACGCATTATGCGTTTTCGCCGAAATGTAAACGGGACAGTCGAGATCTTTCATCAGCACGCGCAGTCCCCCCACGTGATCCCCATGCTCGTGGGTGACC
>JBKPPE010000242.1:0-3487 GCA_046733375.1 Acidobacteriota bacterium
AAGCCGTTGCCCTGCCGGTAATAATTTCGCGTCACGTCATTGACGAAACATGGCTCGGTCGGCCCGGGTGTGTGTTCATTTTTCTCAGGCTCAAAGAAGCAGCGACGCGAAGTCGTGCCGATGACCTGGAACGAGGCCACAGTTTTCGGATCGACCTGGAAACGGCCGTCGATGCCGAGCAGTTGGTTGTGCTTCTCAATGAAGTTGTAGCTGGTGGCGATCATGCCGATGCTGGATTCTTTTCCGACGTCGCGCTTGAGACGCAGCACTCCGATGAATGCGTTCTTGTCGATAAATCGCGCATTGACGGGATCGGTCTTTTCATCGGTACTAAAATTTCCCGGCGCGTTGTCGCTGGCCAGCAGAAAACCAAAAGTGTTACGTCCACGCTTGCCCGTCAGCTTCACCGCCACGTCGGGATCGACAATCGCGCGGGTGTGCACGACTTGCAGCCTCGTCTGAAAAATCTCGATGCCTTCAAGAAAGAATGGTCGCTTCTCTTCAAAGAAGATCGGAAAGCGCTGATTCGCTGTCACGACAGTTTGATCCGCTTCGACCTGAGCGAAATCCGGATTCAGCGCGAGGTCGAGTGTCACAGTGGGGGAAATCCCAAGTTTCATCGTCAGGCCGGGATCGAAATGCAACGGTTCGTTGACGAAACGTCCCGGGTCGAGACCCGTTGCGCCGGGCGGTAAAGCCGGCACGCGCTTTCCGGTTTCGGAAACGGTGACGCTCGGTATCAATTCAACCGTCCGTTCCGTCGAAATTCCTTCCAGACCCGTGATGTGTCCCTCCTGACTGAGCTGCGAAGCTATCTCGCGCGATTGCGGCATCCACGAATCGAATTCGTCGTTGAAGCGAAAAAAATTTCGCTGGACATTAAAGCCCCACAGCTTTCCCTTCCCTGCTTCGTAACGCAGTGACTTAAACGGGATCGCGACTTCAACCGTCCAACCATCGCTGGTTAACATGCCTTTTGATTCCATCACAATGTCGACACTGAAATCGGTGTCGGAGCCTTCTGTGTAGATACCGTCCTGCTGAATGCCGAGCGGATTCCATCCGAGCACGTAAGCTCTACGCTGATCGTTGAACGTGTCGAGAAAGACGCGGACATTGTCGTCGCCGAAAACTTCGTCGCGCTTCGCGACCGTAGCGCGCACGTTGTTTGGTTCGTCGAAACAGTGAAAGCCCAGATAAAGAAACTTACTGTCATAACCCATCATCGCGATGCTTTCGCGCGATGGCGCTACATTGTCGCCGGGCTTTGTCTGAAGAAAATCTTTGAAGACGGTGGCTTGTTTCCACACCTCGTCGTCGAGTTTGCCGTCAATAACGGGCGGTGTATCAAAGCGCGCGACGCGAATTGGAACGGATTTTTCCGGCGGAATTACGACCTTGTGCGAATCTCCGGTTGCCGAAGACTGAGCTTGGACACGCACGAACGAAAGGAAGCTCGCAAACGTCAGAGCCGAGATTGTCACACCTTTGAGAGAAAGCATCACCGAGGGAATCCGCGCCAGCGGCGAGCCGCCGAATGTTTATAGCACCCGGCGAATCACCTCCAATGATTCAAGCGCAGCGAAATGTATTCCATTTCGCTGCGCTTGAGAAATTTAACGAACTCGATTCTATAAATATCGCGGCTGACGGCGCTCTTACGGACGGAGTTTAACCGAAGCTCTTGCGAATCAGATAGGAGAACTTAACGAAGAACGTGCGCCCGTTGCGACGGAAGCCGGGCTCGAGATCCCCGGTGAACGGATTATAGCCGTTGCGATTCATGTCGTCGTTGTAGCCCACATAGAACGCGGTGCCGGGATTCGGCGCCCAGCCGAGCAGAAACTGACCCCTGATGTTCGCATTCAGCGAGTCGTAATCCACGCGCGCACGCGCGAAAGTGAACGTTGTGAATTGATACGTCCCGCGCAGGGTGTAGATGTTGTCGTCAAACGCGACGAGGTTGGTGTCAGAACGTCGTAGTCGCGACTTTGTATAGTTCAGCGATAGCGACAACTCGTTGGTCGGCTTGTAGCTAAACGATCCGTTCAGATCGATTGCACTTCCTGGGCCGGGATCAAGTTGCGGAAACAATTGCCCAAATTGAAGCGCTGCAGGACTGACGCGAGGATACTTGGGTCCCCCGCCAAAGTCGTAATCCATCGCTCCAGATCCGAAGTTCGCAAAAAATTGCATGGAAATCTGTTTGCTGGGGGTAGTGCCGCCGCCAAAAAACCAGACCCCGTTATTGCTCGCGCGCGTCGGTTCGCCGAAGAATTGGCCGCTTTGATATGACGTGCGTTTGGCGCCGAACTCTTCTTCGTAATCTTTTTCGTATCGATTGTCGAAGCCGCCGCCGAAAAACGATTGCTTCTGGAAGTTGAAAAACAGGTGACCGCCGTACGCGCCGCCTTGAATGCGACCGCTCCAGTCATAGAGCACCTGATTGAAACTCTCTACATTCCACGAGACCAGTCGCGCCTTCTGCTGCGGCGTAGAATTCCACGAGATGTAAAACTCGTCTTCGTTCGTATTCGTCCGCCGGACAAAGCCGACGTCGGAACGAAAATCAGCTGTCCGGCCAAACGCCTGCGCCTGCACGAACAGGTGGCGACCAGACTTTGTATAGTTTGCGAGATACCCCAAGCCGTTCCCCGTGCGATAGACCTGACGCCGGTTGCAAAAGACGCGATCACGGCCAGTCAAGGGTGCGCAGACAGTCGCCCGATCCAACTCAGGATCGCGAAAGTAACGGTTCGACGTGGTACCGACCAAATGAAACGTAAATGTGGTTTGCGGATCGAGTTTGAACCTTCCGTCGATGCCGGCGATCTGATTGTGCTTCTCCGGAAAGTTGTAAGAAGTCGCCACCATGCCAACGGTGTTCTCTTTGCCGAAGTCGCGCTTCAGACGCAAGACACCGACGTAAGCTTTCTTGTCGATCAAAGGAAAGTTAAAGGGATCGAGCCGATCATCACCGATGTACGTCCCGGGGCCTCGATCGGCCGCGAACATTAATCCATAGGAATTCCGACCTGTCTTTCCGACAAGCTTCGCCGCGACGAGCGGATTGATAATTGTGCGCGTGTGCACGACGTTCAGCGGCAACTGAAACATGTCGATGCCTTCCAAAAAGAACGGCCGCTTTTCCTGATAGAAGATGGGAAAGCGCTGGTTGGTCGTGACGACGGTCGCATCCGCTTCGACCTGCGCGAAATCAGGATTGATCGCGAGGTTTATTGTCGAAGTCGGCGTGAGCGTGTATTTGGCAGTCAATCCGAGGTCGAACTTGATCGGCTCGTTGACCATCCGGCCCGGATCGTTCGGGATGAAATCAAAGTGCGGCAACAACTTTCCCGTTTCCGAAACAGTGATGCTGGGAATCAACTCGAGTGTTCGTTCAGCCGAGATTCCTTCGAGACCAGTGATGTGACCAGCCTGGTTTAAGAGGCCATTAACGTCGCGCGAAATAGGCATCCACGAATCC
>JBKPPE010000243.1:0-5318 GCA_046733375.1 Acidobacteriota bacterium
GTCGTAGGTTTGGGAACCAAATGGCCTATTCGCTACCCGCGCTGGCCGCTTGTTCGTTATCTTCAGCGGTGAAGTCTTCGGCGCGCCGGCGTGGATAAGGATCGTCTGCGCGGCGCCGCGGAATCGAATCAGAGGTGCGGCGTTCGTCGCGCATCTGCGCCGTCAGCCCGCGCACGCCATGCTTATCGAGCAAGTGACGCAGCGACCGGACCGACATCTGCAACAATTGCGCGGCGTTGGTTTGGTTTCCGTCCGTGCGGCGCAGAGCTTCAAGAAGATAAGTCTTTTCAAGTTGATCAAGATGTGCAGTCAGATTGAGCCCTTCTTCAGGAAGGTCGAACGCGGACGCTACTCGGGTCTGGCTGTATTTGGTGATCTGTTCTGGCAAGCGCTCAGCCTGAATCATGCTGGTCATTTCCAGCGCCACGGCGCGCTCGATTGTATGTTCGAGCTCGCGCACGTTGCCGGGCCACGAGTACGCTTCCAGCAGACGCATTGCCGGCGGGCTGATGGAAAGATCGCGTCCCGACTGTGCGCAATGCTTGCCGATGAAGTAATGGGCCAGTTCAACGATGTCACCTTTGCGTTCGCGCAGCGGCGGCAGTTCCATCGGAATCACAGAGATCCGATAGTACAAGTCTTCGCGGAATGAGCCCTCTTTGACCATGGCCGTCAGGTCGCGGTTGGTTGCGGCGATCACGCGCGTGTTCACTTCAATCTCTTCGTGCGCGCCGACGGGCCGGACCTTCCGTTCCTGTAGCACACGCAGCAGCTTCACCTGCATTGCTGGGGACATCTCGCCTATTTCATCGAGAAAAATGGTGCCTTGATTGGCGGCTTCGAATAGTCCCTTGCGATTGGCGGTCGCGCCGGTGAAAGAGCCCTTCACATATCCGAACAACTCTGATTCGAGGAGCGTCTCAGTGAATGCGCCGCAGTTGACGGAGACGAAAGGTTTCTGCGCCCGAGGACCCAGGTCGTGAATGGCACGCGCAACCAGTTCCTTGCCTGTGCCCGACTCGCCCGTCAGCAGCACAGTTGAGGGTACCTGGGCAACCGTTTCGATCATTTGAAAGACCGACTGCATTCGATCGGACTGGCCGATGATATTGCTGAGTCTGCCGCGGGCTCGCTGACCCTTGATGAGCGCTTCGTTCTCTTCTTTTAGAGTCTGCGCTTCGGCAGCGCGAGCAATTTTGTCGAGAGCACGCGCGACCTTCTCTTTAAGCAACTCGTTGTCGAAGGGCTTGTGAACGAAATCGAAGGCGCCGAGCAGAAACGCCTCGTGTGCGGTTGCTTCATTGGCAAACGCAGTCATCATGATGGCTTCGACGTTGGGATTCAGTTCGCGTGCTGCGCGCAGCAATTCGATCCCGCCCATGTCCGGCATCTTGACGTCAGAGATGATTACGTCGGCGGGCTGCTGGCGCAGCATGTCCATCGCCTTGCGCCCGTTCTCAGCAACGCGGACGGCATGACCGTCACGCTGAAACAGATGCGTCAGGAACTGGCGCATGCTGAGTTCGTCATCGACTATGAGAAGATTGGCCATAAGATCAAAAACTCATTTCTCATTCATCATTTTCCATTTTTCATTTGTCATTTCGGAATGACGGTGGCGCGATGTTTTTAGAGAAGCAGTAAAGATGCGGCAAAGCTCAACATTCTCATTGATTATTCCGACCAGCATTTCGCGCCGAATCAGCTCGCTTCGTTCAATAATACGTAGCCAGATTGATGTTTCATTCAGTTCTTTCAAAACAATGCGAAGCTTGTGGACGAAATCCGCAGGGCTTTCACCACCTCGCGCTTCGCCATAGTTGGGTGCTGGCGATGTCCCGGATCGCAAGATCTGTCCCGCGATGTGTCGACCTGCGGCATTCCGAGGCAATCGCCCCGGGAGCTTAATGATCCGCACAGCGAAGTTGATAAGTCGCTCCTCGAGTTCATCAGCCCGTGCCTGTGAAACCAGACCTAGTGCTGCGGCATTCTTCATTGGGAGTTCTTCTTTTCAAGTCACTATTTTTCATAGCGGTTGTCAATGGAAAATGTTAAATGAAAAATGACAAATGGAAAATTTCTTTAGTTTTACGCCCCCGGGAGTTCTACACTAATTGTCGTTCCTTTTCCTTCGCGGCTGCGAACATTGATTGTACCACTATGGTCGCGAATAATTTGATAGACAATCGACATTCCCAAACCCGTTCCGCCCGTGGTCGATGTGAACGGTTCAAACAACCGTTCGACTTGTTCCGGAGACATGCCGCAGCCGCTGTCGTTGAAGTTAAGGCGAACGCGGTGCGCGTCAGTTCGATCGGCCATCACGCTGAACTCGCCGCCATTCGGCATCGATTGAAGCGCATTGCGCGCAACATTCCAGCAAACCTGCTTCAATTGTTCCGGGTCGCCTTTCACGAGCAAGGATTCGGGCGGCAAGTCTTCTTTCAAAGTGTGGCCATCGCTGAGCTCCGGACTGTTGCGCAGAAGTTTCAACGTTTCGCGGATCAATTCGCAGACGTCAACTTTTTCAATCGACGCCGGACGTGGCCGCGCGTAATTCAAATAGTCAGTGACGATCTTGTTCAATCGATCCGATTCACGCAGGATGATCTCCATCAGCTGCGTGTGGTCTGAATCTTCTTTCAATTCTGAGCGCAGCATCTGAATAGATCCGCGCATGGCCGCCAGTGGGTTACGAATCTCATGGGCAATCGACGCTGCGAGACGCCCAACCGCGGCCAGGCGATCCTGTCGCCGCGCCGTCTCTTCCATCACGCGCACGTCAGTCAGGTCCTGAAAAGTAATGACAAATCCGCTCTTCTCACCAGACTCGACAAACAACGGCGCAATGCTGAAGCCCAGATGCAGCATGAAACCGCTTTGGGTAAGCGAATCGACCTCAAAACGCGGACTGACTTTACCGGTCGTGGCCGCTTCCATCGATACGGAAATCTGACGCGTCATATCGCCAAAGAATATGGACGCATGTTTCCCGCGCACTTCTTCTGCCGTGTAGCCCGTGATCTCTTCAGCCGCCGCGTTAAACGTGTAAATCTGTCCTTCGAGATCCGTTGTGATTAGTCCCGAGCGAATCGATTCGACGATGCGTTCGTGCAAAGCGCGGAGATCTGCGAGTGAACGTGTCGCTGCCGCCAGTTGCACATCCGAGTGCAGTTGGCGCTCCGCCAATTTCGCCGCCAGCAATCCAACCACGAAAAACGAAACATCGGCCAGTCCCATCGTTTGGATTACCGCCGGCAACGATTCCTCGAATCGCAAACTCGATACGGGAACGACGCCGTTCAGAAGTAAAAGCGCGCACGTATTGAACGCTGCGGCGCTCCCGATCGAAGTAATCAGAGCGCCGCGCGCGCCAATAAACCAGCTCGCGGCTGAAATTACGACGATGTACAGCGCGGTGTACGGGGAACGAACTGCGCCGGTGATCCATACAAGCCACGTCACCAGCAGAACGTCGGCAAAAAACTGGAAACGCGCCTGGACTAGATAGTTCTTCCAGATTATGTGCGCGGCCGAATAAAGAAGCGTGAGTGCGACCACTACTACGACGAGCGGCTTGATCGATTGTAGTGAGTCCGGCAGACTTGATGCGAACGTGCCCCTCGCCCAGACGGCTCCAGCCAAAAGGACCAGCAGTGCGATGGCGGCCCTGCCAAAGATTAACCACCATAACCGCGTACCGAACGATGTTTCCGGTCGGTTTTCCTGGTGAGCCATTACCGACAGCCTACCATAGAATTAATGGGAATTTTTCGACACGTTTTTAAAGTTCCAGGCTCTGGGCGGCAAGCTCCGCGTCCGCCTCGAAGGCATGACGGTTGTCACGGACCTCCGCGACTTCACCCGGCGCCTGTACCGACCGTTATGACAACATCCAATAGTGTGTTTGACTTTGATGCGTCACCCGCATATCGTCACTGCGTTGCCCAACCGTAAGAGTGCCCACGCGTAGCGCTTACGATCATGCGTTTTCAGCCCCGCTTCCTCGTTGTCATTCTCATTACGTTTTTTTTGCGCCTGCCTGTGGGCGGCCAGCAACCGACCCCAACGGTCACGCTACGTCCGCAAGCTACGGCAACTGACCCAAACCTGCCTTCCGTCCGCATCACCGCTGACCAGCAGCGTGTGCCGCTTGGAACCCAGGTGAACTTTTCTCTGTCGCCACTCAGTATCATTGGCGATCGTCGATATGTCGTCACGTTGTATTTTGGCGACGGTCGACAACAGGTGATGAGTCAAGCAGCGACGACTCATCTTTATCGAGCGGTCGGCACATACACTTACTCGGTTTTAGTCAAACGCGCTGCGGCCGATCCGCCGCGCGTGGCTCTCAACGCGTCACCTCTGCCTGCGCAAACAGGTCAAGTCGTGAGGTTCATAGCCCAGACTTCCGGGCCCTATCCGAACTTGCAGTATCGGTTCGATTACGGTGATGGCACGCAGCCAAAGTGGCAAGCCAGTCCTGCGGCGGACCACACCTATGCGCTGGCAGGCAATTATTCGGCGTACGTGGACATCGGCAATGGCACACAACGAATCGGTGGAAGCGTGCGTAAACAGATACCCGTCACCTCAACTGGCCTGTCGGTCTCGCTCAACGCGACGCCGTTGCTTGCGCAAGCAAAGCGCCCCGTGATCTTCACCGCGAAAGTTTCTCCCAATGTGGTTAACGCTACGTATCAGTTCACGTTTGGGGATGGCGACCCACCCGTTTTTCAAACGAGCCCGCAAGTCCAACATATTTACAGAAACTCGGGGTCATACAGAGCGTTCGTCCAAGTCAGCCAGCGTGGCAGCTCGCCCAGCTCAGCGGCAAAGAGCGATCCGGTTGTGCTGAATGTTCAGCCCGCCTCAACCACGAATCCAGGTACACCACTTAGGCCGACAGCGCGCACCACGCCGACGCCGCCACCGGCTGACACACCAACACCAACACCAACACCAACGCCATTGCCGTCGCCGGTCGGATCAGCGTCTCCTGGCTCGTCACCCGCGTTGTCCGGTTCACCAACGCCGAATACTGCCGGACCCTTAAGCTCGAGTTCACCATCAAGTACATCGGTCGCGAGCGGACATCAGAATAACGGCGGCGTGACATCGATCAGGTGGTGGTACTGGCTGTTGGCTGCAGTGCTCCTGCTCCTCTTGTTCCAAGCGACCGGCTACTTGTTTGCGGCCAAGCCGACTTTTAGCGCTTTTTCTGATCCAGGTATGGCGGCAATCGGCAACGAAAAAGGTCTCTTGCCGCTCGACTTCCAACTGCTTCTCAACCCGAATGTGTCGGCGGGTGATTATTC
>JBKPPE010000244.1:0-7837 GCA_046733375.1 Acidobacteriota bacterium
CCCGTCACCCGTCACCCGTCAACCGTCAACCGTCACCCGACATCCGACATCCGACACCCGATACCCGTCACCCGTCACCTGACACCCGTCACCCGTTACCCGGCACCTAACCTCGTCACCCGACACCCCCCAAACCTACCCCCTAACTCCTTTTCCTTGTATCATGCGGCGGTTAAATCTTGCGTGCCCGAGGAGCTGAGGATGCCCGAAGTTGTCTATACCGAAAACCGTTCCGGCCCACGGTATGTTGCTACTTTCCCCATTCGCGCCGAGTGGGACACACCCGATGGCGCGCACATTATTTCGGAAGGCGAAACTGAGAACGTCGGCCCCGAAGGCACCCTGGTCCATTTCCAACGCGAGCTGCCTCCGGTCGGCAGCACCGTCAATCTGCTGGTGCTGGGTGATGAAGGTGAAAAGCTACGAGTCATCGCTGAGGTGCTGCGCATCGAACGCAATCCGGCGCATCCCCAGGCCGCGCTGCAACTCCTCGGCGAGACCGATGAGTGGCGCGGCGTGATCTGGCACGAAGCGATGATCAAAATGAACGAAGCGGATTACGAGCTAGACGAAGACGAGCTGTAGCGAATCGCGTTTGCCACTTCGAATGTCAGCGCAAAATCCAACACCCATCCCCGTCGAACCCCTACAGTCGTGGTATCAGACGCGCGTAGTCTTGCGAATTCTGCTTATCCTTCTGGCGTTCGTCGCACTGCTCTGGGTTATTTATCGGCTCACGGGCGTGCTCCTGCTGATCGTCCTTTCGATCTTCTTTTCATACCTCGTCGCGCCACTGGTCGATTTGGTCCAAAGACCGATGTACATCGGCGGGCGCGCACGCGTCATTCCACGCGGGCTTGCCATCATTGTCGTTTACATCGTGCTGTTTTTCGGCATTGGCCTGGCGATCTATTTCCTCATTCCGCAACTGAGCGCGCAGTTTCCCGAATTCAGACAACAGGCAACCATTTATTTTCAAAAGATTCGCAGCAGCACCGAGAGTCTTAACCAGTATTTCCGGCAGCGTCGCATGCCCGAGGGCGCGGCACAGTATGTCGATAGCTTGCTCGCGCGGGCCGGTGACTTGGTCACCGCTGCAGTCGAACGAATGGTTGGGTGGATCATTTTTGTTCCCTGGTTGATTTTGATTCCAATCCTCAGCTTTTTCTTTTTGAAGGATGCGGACGCCTTTCGCCGTTCAGTCCTTGCGATGTTGCCGCGCGGACGCTTGCGCTGGCGCGGCGACGAATTTTTCCAGGACGTCAACAGCACGCTCGCCGCTTACATCCGCGCGCAGCTCACCGCGTGTTTACTCGTCGGTATCATGTGCACGATTGGATTCTGGGCCCTCGGTCTACCCAGCCCGCTCGTGCTCGGATTGATTGCCAGCATCTTCGAGTTCGTGCCATTAGTCGGCCCGCTCGGGATCGCGATCCTCGCCGCGCTACTTGGCCTGCTGCACTCCGGTTGGGGAGCTGCATTTATGGTGCTGGTGTTTCTCGGTGTTTTGCGCGTCGTGCAGGACTATGTCATTTATCCGCGAATTATCGGCACCGGAATTCACCTGCATCCGCTGGCAGTGATCTTCGCGATCCTCGCCGGCGCAGAGATCGCGGGAGTTGCGGGAATCTTCCTCGCGATTCCAGTAATCGCTGTGCTGACCGTAACGTATCGTCACTGGCTCGAGCATCGCGGCAGCGGAACCATCGCCGAAGTGATCGAAGAGGTCGTCGTCACGCCTGAGCCCGAACCCATCGGCGAAGACGCCCGGCCTACCACGAGCACCACGCCCGAAGACATGGCACGCGTGCGCCCTGACTTGCTTACCGGCAAACTGAAACCTCCCAAGCTTGATGAACCGTGAAGGTTCATCAGGCCGTCTGAGATCCACAAACAAATGAATTGCAGCACACATCGATCGCATCGTTGTGACCGCAAAGGTTGTGGTAAACTTGCGCGTGCATCAAATGCGGTTTGCTTGCTCCGGGTATTTGCTGACTCTCTTCCGCGGCCGTCCCTTCTCTGCACAACGTTTTGCTCGCTCCCGGCATCAATCGCAACGGATTTCTCTCCTGAGTGGCAGAACCGGCCGCCAGCCTGTTCAACTCTCCGAAATAACAAGTAGACGTAAGCAGGCGCGCCGCCTGAACTACGAACTTCTGTGGAGGTCGTTATGAAAAAGTTCTTCTTTCGATTGCCGATTGTCGTTGCGCTCGCGCTGAGCACGGCATTGCCGGTGCTCGCGGACACAATTCGCTTGAAGGACGGCAGCGTCATTCGTGGACAGATCGTCGGCTTTAAAAACGAGCAGTTTACGATTCTCGTCGGCAGCGGCCAGCGCGGACGCAAGAGCCGCATCACCGTTTACATGGAAGATGTCGATTCCATCGAGTTCGACGGCGCGCCTGCGGATGAAGCAAACAACAGTTCGACGGGTAACAATGAGCCTCCTTATCAGCCGCCGGCAAACACGCGAACAAACAACCCGCGACCGTCCAATCCGCCGCCGACTCAGACTTCTAATCCGAACACTTCTAATTCAAATACCTCGGCGAATCCCACTCCTCCGACATTCTTCAACGTCAACGTGCGCGTGCGCGCTGACAATTCCACCAACGGCTGGACTAACAGCGGCCTCGTCGTGCGGCGCGGACAGCGTCTGCGCATTAGCGCCACGGGACGGGTGAACCTCGGCGCGAAGGGTTCTGCCACGGCGGATGGGCTGGCTACCGTTCAGGATCGCGAGAAGCTGATGCGCAGCCAACCAACAGGCGGATTAATTGCGGTGATTGGCGACGATAACGATGAATTCATTTTCATCGGCAGCAGCCGCGACTTCGTTGCACAACGCGACGGCGTCCTGTTCCTCGGCGTGAACGAAGGAAATCTGAGCGACAACTCCGGAACGTTTGAGGTGGTTATTGAAGCTGAAGCGGGCGGGGGCAATTAAAGGGCGAGAGGGAAAGCGGGAAAGGGGAAAAGGGCAAAAAGGTAACCCGCGCTATTAAGAAACTGGTGTCGAACAGCAGTCGTCGTTCCCCGTTTGCACTTTCCGCACATCTTTCCGCCGTTGCGCGTTGACCGGGTCTCGTCCGCGTTTACCTTTTCCCTCTCTTCTTTTCCCCCATTATCTTAAGGCTGGCGCGTCACAGTAAACTTCCCCGCGTTTCGCCGCATCACAAACCCAGGCCACGGCCGCCAATCCACCCAGCTTGACCCGGTTTGCGCGCGCAACCTATATTCCGACTCATCCAAGCTGAACCTGCGGCCTGACCGTGGAAAGGACTTCAGATGACGCGTTCTTTGTGGCAGCGAGTATCCGTTTTTTTCCTGTGCCTCGCGCTCCTCGGCGGGGGCCAGACACTTTCCCTCCTCGCACAGGCCCGCCGCCTGCCGCCGGCCTCGGACGAAAAGAAGAACAAGCGTCCCGCGCCGGGCCAGGAAAAGGGTGACGAAAAAGAGGAGCAGCAAGAGCCACTGCCCACCGACATCGCCGGCAAAGACACCGAAACGGTTAAAGTCAGTACAAACGTCGTCAACGTCGACGCAGTCGTCTATAACAAGAAAACCGGGCAAATCACGACGGGGCTCAACAAAAAGAATTTCGAAGTCTACGTCGATGGCGTGAAGCGCGACATTACGAATTTCTCGACGCCGGACGCGCCCATCACGATTACGTTGGTCGTTGAGTTCAGCAAGCTCGCCGCGGTTTTTGGTTACTACGGCAGCGGCGGACAAGAGCCTGGAACCTATGAAGTCATCCGTCCCACGGCGTACTTTCTATCGCAGTTCATCACGCCGCAGGATTATGTTTCCATCATCGCCTATGACATGCGTCCGACGCCGATTACCGATTTCACCAACAATCCGCAGCGTATTCAGCAGGTTATCCAATTACTACTGAATAATCAGCCCGCGTTTATCGAGACCAATCTGTACGACGCGTTGAAGCTGACGCTTGTCGGTGGCCGTGGTGACTCGGTTGTATTGGAAGATTCGAAATCGCGCACGTCGGAATACGCAGGCATGGTCGCGGTGCCTAACGATCGACGCAAGGCGGTGCTGCTCGTCGCTTCCGGCATCGACACTTTCAGCAAGATCAACTTCGACACCGTTCGTAAGATCGTTCAGAACTCGGGCATTCCGATCTACATCATCGGCACGGCCCAGATGTTTATGAAAAAATATGGGGACCAGATGGACCCGGGGCATGGCAGCAACATCATGGGCGTGCCAATCGATCGCATGACTTTCCTTCAAGCTGATAACCAGATGAAGACGTTCGCTAAGGAAACTGGCGGCGCTTACTTCCCGGTGACGTTTGAAGGCGAATTGCCGACGGTGTTGGGCTCGATCAATTCGCTGCTGCGCAATCAATACAGCCTCGGTTTCAGTGCCGGCGAGGTGCGGGATGGCAAGCCGCACAAGATTCTGGTCAAAGTCGATGTCGATGGCGACGGCGTCTCTGACGAGAAAGCTTACAAAGTTCAGTCACGCGAAGTGTTCATCGCGCCGAAAGCAGACACCAGTAAGCAGTAGGCAGTAAGCAGAAGGCAGTAGGCGCGAGATCCCTTTCGCCCTTGCCCCTTTCCCCGTTTCCCCATCCTTTCGCTTTTACGCTTTGGCTTTGCTCTTTGCCCGCCGCCGCGTGTAAAGTAAGCCTGTCTGTCCCGCAATTCTCCCTGCTTTTACAAAACTCGTTCGGAGGTCGAGCTGATGTCGAGTGAAGTGATCACGCCGGGTGAAGCCGCAGCGGCGCAGGAATTTCCCGATCGCGTCGGATTCAAGCCTGACAACCCGTATTTGACGAACTTTCGGCCGTACATTCCGGCCAGCGTCACCCTGCCGGAATTGACCATCCTGCCGCTAATCATGGGGACGGTGCTCGGCATGATCTTCGGCGCTTCGTCACTCTACCTGGTTCTAAAAACGGGTTTGACGGTCAGCGCTTCGATTCCGGTGGCGGTGATTTCGATCACGCTGTTTCGCGCGCTATCCAAGATTGGGCTTCGCAACGCGAACATCCTCGAGAACAACATCGTGCAGACGGCCGGTTCCGCCGGTGAGTCGATCGCATTTGGCGTCGGCGTCACGATGCCGGCGATCATGATTCTCGGATTCGATCTCGAATTCACGCGCGTGATGCTGGTGGCGATACTGGGCGGCCTGCTCGGCATTCTGATGATGATTCCCCTGCGCCGCGCGCTGATCGTTGCGCAGCATGGATATCTCAAATATCCGGAAGGCACTGCCTGTGCAGAAGTCTTGAAGGCCGGGGCTGATGAAACCTCGCGCGCCGCGGCCCACACCGACACAACGGCGCCTGTTTCGGAAGTGCGCGCGTTGCCAATCTTCACCGGCCTCGGCATCGGCTTCGTCTACAAAGTCGCGATGGATGCTTTCAAGGCGTGGAAGGACACGCCGGAAAAAGTTTTTGGCGGCGCATTCAGCGGGGGATCGATTGCCGCGGAGATCAATCCAGCGCTGCTCGGCGTGGGTTACATCATTGGGCCACGCATCGCTTCGATTATGTGCGCGGGTGGTGTGCTTGCGTATCTCGTGCTGATTCCGGCGATCAAGTTTTTCGGCAGCGCAATTCCGAATGCATTGCCGCCCGGCGGTCAGCCCATCGGCGCCATGAGCCCGAACGACATTCGTGGCGCGTACGTGCTTTACATCGGCGCAGGCGCCGTCGCTGCGGGTGGCATCATTAGTCTGGGCCGATCCTTGCCGACAATCTGGAGCGGCTTGAAAGGCGGTCTGGCAGACTTGCGCGGCGGTCAAGCTGCACGTGCCGGGTTAGTGCGCACCGATCAGGACATGTCGATGAAGTTCGTGCTCGGTGGCATCTTCGTACTGCTTGCGCTAATCGTGATCTTCCCGCAGCTCGGTCTGCAGTGGAACATCCTTGGCGCAATTCTGATTGTGGCGTTCGGATTTCTGTTCGTGACAGTATCGTCGCGCCTTACGGGTGAAATCGGTTCATCGTCGAATCCGATCTCAGGCATGACGGTCGCGACGCTGTTGCTGACTTGCCTGATTTTTCTTTTGGTCGGTTGGACGGGATCGCCGTATTACGTCACGGCGCTTTCGATTGGCGGCATCGTCTGCATTGCCGCATCGAACGGCGGCACAACTTCGCAGGACCTGAAAACCGGTTTTCTCGTCGGCTCGACTCCAAAGCATCAGCAGGTAGCGATTCTGGTCGGCGCTCTGGCATCAGCCGTGATGCTCGGACCGATTCTGTTGGAACTCAACAAAGCGGGAACAGTTTACGTGCCGGTCACCGATCCTAAAGTTGCTCAGTCTGCCAACTTCAAAGTCGACCCCGCGCAGCTGCCGACCCTGAAAATGGAAACGCTCAGTGGTCCGCAGGGCGCCAAAGATACAAAGGCATACCGCGCTTATCACAAGACCGACACCGAGGGTGGGAACTCAGTCAAATATCTCGTAGACGACAGCGGCACGCCTGTGTATCTCGCTGATCCGGCGATTAACGGCACGCACAAAGAGCGACCTGACCACTCAACTGTCACCAAGTTCGATGCGCCCAAGGCCGTGCTGATGAGCTACATCATCAAAGGCATCCTCAGTCACAAACTTCCCTGGACACTCGTGTTGCTGGGAGTGATGATCGCGATCGTGCTCGAGATGTCGGGCATTCCTTCGCTCGCGTTTGCCGTGGGAGTTTACCTGCCGCTCGCTTCGTCCAGTCCGATCTTCATCGGCGGCATGGTGCGTTGGCTGGTCGACAAGTACGTGCGGCGGAAGTTCGCCAGGCAGAACCTGACGGAAGAACAGCTGGTTGCCGAAGGTGATAAGAGCCCGGGCGTCTTGATGGCGTCTGGCTACATCGCGGGCGGCGCCCTGGCGGGAATCATCTTCGCTTTCCTGAACAGCATGCCTGCGTTATCAAACTTCAACGATAAGATCGGCGGCTGGGCGGAACACAATCCGTTTTTCCATGGCAACTTCGAGAACTTCCTGCCGTTGATTCCGTTTGTGATCATCACAGTGCTCTTGTATCTCGCGGGTCGGGAATTGATTCTGCGGGGCAAAGACACCGCGAAGACTGGCTAAAAACATTTTAAGTGGCACAGACTTCAGTCTGTGGTACACATGAGCCAGCACAGACTGAAGTCTGTGCCACTCAACCGAGGCGCGCTGAAGTCTGGCGCGCCTCGCAACTAATCGAGGGCCTTTCATGAAATTCTTTCCGAACCGTCTGCTTCCCCTGGTTTGTGTCTGTGCAAGTTTGACGACGTTGGCCGCGCTCGCCTGTAACGCACAGAACAATCCGGCACCGCGCACACCAACGGACGTCGTGCGCGAGTTCTACAAAGCCATGCGTGAGCATCGTTACCGCGACGCGTTTACGCTGACCAGTTACAAACCCGCGATCGAGGGACTCAACGCAGAAGAAATGGAGTTGTTGCGTCCGGGCTTTGAAGAGAAGGCCGCGAGCATTCCCGCCAATATCGAAGTCACCGGTGAACAAATCAGCGGCAACAACGCAACGGTGTTTGTGAAAGTGCCGGTAACTGAAACTACGCCGCAGGTTACTTCACAGCCATTGAATCTCATAAAGTCGGGCAATGACTGGATTATTCTGTTCGGTTCCGAAGCCGACGCCGCCGAAATAAAAAAAGCCGGCCGCCGCTATTTTCTCGACGCGTTGATCGAAGGACACGAAGCTGACGTTGAAGACTTTCTGAAGCGCTTGGTCGTCTGGGAAGGCATTTACAGCGCACAGCACAACGGACTCTATGGTGACTTCAACGCACTAATTCAGGCCGGCATGTTTTCTAATGACGTAATCGATCCAAAGCTGAGCGGC
>JBKPPE010000245.1:0-3927 GCA_046733375.1 Acidobacteriota bacterium
AACTGATCGTGCGCCGGCATTGATCAAGACGTCTCGTATCGCCGGCGAATCATCACGATTGACGAAAAGATCGAAGCCGTCTTCGGCCGTGTGCGTTGCGCGAATCAACGTCACTGCGGCGCCGTGCAATTCGAAGGTCAGCGATTTCTGACGTTCAAATTCCACGGCCTGCGCGCCAAACACTTTGTGAACAACTTCGCTCGACGTTTTTCCCTGGACCGACAGCTCCGCAGTTTCCTCTGTCAAGTCCGCGACTTTAAAATCACCCGCCATCGTGAACCTTTCGATCAATTTCATCACAGCTTTGCGAGTAGATCGCTCAGTGTCGATCAGAAAACCGTCTTCCCGATGAACAATTCGCACCGCCGCGAGCAGGCGCCCCTGCACGTTCGCGAAAGCCGCCGGCATCCACGAATTCCGGGCGAGAGACTTGATATCGTTCGTGATAAGGCCATTGAGAAACGTCACCGCTTCTGAACCGCTCACGAGAATTCGACCGCGCGCGGAGAGATCGATCAACCCCGCGCCGCCATCGCGGACGGCGGAGTATTCCAGCGGTGAAATTTGTTCATATTGCGCAATATTCATATTGAAAGCCGAGCGGGGGTGAACCCGCCTTCCTGACCATGAGATCCCCAAGGTCGCGCTGTACCGTCAGTGTGATCTGTTAAATCTGAGAGAAATCGCTCAATCATTAAGACCTCTCAGGTCAGGAAGGGTGGTTTACCCCCGCCGCTCCCAGCTATCGTCTCCCTGACAACTTTGTAATCGCGCAGTTGCGCGCCTTCATCACGACTCGTAATCAAAACCTGCGGACTGGGATGATAGAGCGGGATCAACGTTCGTCCATTCCAGTCGCGCAATTTTGCGGCATCGTCTCGCAGAGTGAATTGATGAGCCTCGATCGTCTTCAACGCCTCGAGCGCAACGCCACCGAGCGTGACGATCACCTGCGGATTAATTAACTCAATTGTGCGCTGCAAGAAATATGAGCAGTTGCGAATTTCCGTCGAGGTGGGCCGCCGGTTCGCGCCTGTTACCGATCTTGGATTACAAAGTGCCGCGCTCGTGATGAAAATCTCTGAGCGCGCCAGGCCAGCCGCTGTGAGGAAATGATCGAAATTCTTTCCCGACTGATCGCCGGAAAAAGGCACACGAGTTCGATCCGCGCCTTTGCGTCCCGGAGCTTCCCCAATGAACAGCACGCGCGCGTCAACGCTGCCGTTGCGTTGGCTCAACACCGCCGCTCGTTCACACATCGCCGGACAGCGCACACAAGCGGCTGCCTCAGCAAACAACCTTGCGGACTCCTTAGTCTTGCGGCGGCGGTTCATTCAAAACTATTGACTTCGACGGACTCATGACATAGAAAGCCCACGCTTTTCACCCCAACCATCAGGAGGAAGCTATGCGTCGTTTATTGTACTTGTCTTTGTTTGTGTTTGCTTGCGCGGTGCCCGCGCTCGCCCAGGATCCAGTGAAAGTTGACCCCGATCATTACAAAGTCGCTGTCAACAATGCGACGGTTCGTGTGCTGAAAATCCATTACGGGCCGCACGAAAAATCGAAGATGCACTACCACCCAAATTCGGTCGCGATTCCGCTCACGAGCGGGAAAGTGATCTTTTGGCTGCCCGGCGGTAAGCACACTGACGTGGACATGGTTGCCGGTCAGGCAATGTGGACCGCCGCGGGCCGCCACAATCCGGAGAATGCCAGCGACAGTGACATGGACGTGATTCTGGTCGAACTGAAGACTCCGAAGAAACGCCCTGCGGCTAAACCCGCGAACACCAACGCAAACACGCAGTAAAGACGATTCAGTTTAAGGTGGCACGCGCATCCTGCGCGTGATTCACCGGCGAGACGCGCGTGCCACTTCGCAAACTGAAGCAGCGGTCAGGAGCGCATTTAATTGACAGTTGTTGATTTGCTGCGGCGTTCCTCTCGTTGCTCGCGTCGGAACTGGCTGGGTTCGATGGAATTTGGATCCTGCCACAGTCCGCGATGCTGCGCCCGAGCTTCCTCTTCAGTTCGGGCGTAAAGCTCGCGGTCTTCGGGCGTTTGCTCGCGCTGATATTCTTTGTAATGCCAAGCCATGCCGGCTCGAACTTGCGCGAGGTTCGCATCCTGGCCGTCAATGATTATCTTTCCAACCAACCTTCCGTATTGATCAGTTTTTGAGTAGAGCACCGTGACGTCTTTTCCGAAGACAAGGTTGGAAAGATTCTGTTTCGAACGGGAGCCAAACGCTTGATGCGACTCAGGCGCATCAATGCCTGACAAACGAATTCGATGTTGGGCATTGTCGGCATCGAGCACCGTGACAGTGTCGCCATCGGCGATGGAGACAACTTTGCCCGTAAGTATTTGATCCGAAGATGCAGCAGGCGGCGGGGCGACTGAGGATTTGTTTTCCTTTGGCCTCGTACATGAAGCCGCGAAAAAGAGCGCAACGGTGACGATCCAAAGCAGGGATTTTGCCTTTGAGCCGAACATATCGGAAGTTCGAAGGAAGTGTTAGTAGGGACAATGACGGCAACCGCTGCCGCAACAGTAGCCTCGACGCGTTAGATAACTTTCAGTGAAGACGATCTTTTCTCCCTCGTGATAGTAGTCACGCGGCTCAGTGAACGATCCCCGAAGCAAATTAAGATCTACTTGCTGAAAAGCATCGGCCGGACCATCCCACGAGTATTCGTCGGGATGGAACAGGTGCGCGAGTAATTCCGTTCCCTCAACCACCCGCGGGCCCGGGCGCGCGAAATATGAATTTGCGTCGACCGCATAGACGCGATGATCATGAACCGCGGGAAGATTGAAGAGTATTGCGCGATGTTCAAATGAAGCGTACGGTCCGAAGTGCTGCCAGACTTGCTTCATGGTCTGCTGAAGATTGAAGCCGCACGGCATCATCACCAGAACTTCCGGCGCCCACTCACCCAACCTCTGCCAACTAATTCGCACTGATTCGCCCCCATCGGATCCGATTTCGTCGGTGCCGCCCGCGATCTTTACCATCTCGGGCACCCAATGGCCGCACGCGTAAACCGGATCGAGCCATTCCATGCAAAAGACACGCGGGCGATGTAGCCCACGAGTTGCCGCGTGGAGTTTATCGAGCCGAGCACGGCATTCGTCGGTTAACTCTTCCGCCTTTCGCGATTGGCCGGTGGCTGCACCCAGGTCGCGCAGGTTCTGAAAGATTTCCGAAAGCGACTGTGGTGTCAACCACAGGATCTCCGGCTCATGTGGAAGCGCCTTGAGTACTTGTGAAACTTCGTTGCCGGACGGGGCACAAACCTGACACAGATTTTGGGTCAGAATCAGATCGGGCGCGAGTGAAGCGAGAAGCTCTTCGTCCATTTGATAAAGACTTTGGCCGTCGCGGAGGCGTTGCGCTACCGCCCGATCAATCTCGCTCTGCGTCATCGTCTCGATGGGCAGGACGTTATGCACGACAATCGGTTTGCTTTTAACCGATTCTGGGTAATCGCATTCGTGCGTGACGCCGACCAACGAGTCTTCCAGTCCGAGCGCGCAAACCATTTCGGTGGCTGAAGGAAGAAACGAAACGATTCTTGGCATCGGAGATGAAGTCGTTTAGTTCATGCGCTCGATGATCGCGTCCGCGAATTCGTGCGTCGTGGCGGCGCCGCCGATGTCGCGCGTGCGCACTTTCCCGTCGCGGTAGACGTTGAGCATGGCAGATTCAATCGAGTCGGCGGCCGCGCGTTCTTCGATGTGACGCAACATCAGAATGGCCGATTGCAAGAGCGCGGTTGGATTGGCTATTCCCTTTCCGGCAATGTCCGGCGCCGAACCGTGCACCGCTTCAAATACGGCGCCTTTTTCGCCAATGTTCGCTCCCGGCACGAGGCCTAACCCACCGATCAATCCAGCACACAAATCCGAGACGATATCGCC
>JBKPPE010000246.1:0-3746 GCA_046733375.1 Acidobacteriota bacterium
GAAGAAGATGCCGCAGAGAGCGCACAGCGCCAGCGTCCCGATCTGATTCTGGTTAGTCTGGCTGGCCTACAGAGTGAAGTTGTTGTCACCGCGCGTCGCATCCGCGAACGCGCCGGGATCGGAAATATTCCGGTGGTGGTCTTTTGTATTGGCGACATCAACCAAGGTGATGAAATCGCGATCGGCGGGAATATGCACGTTACCCGCCCAGACAACTTCAATCAGTTGAGAAGTCTTCTCACCCGGCTCCTTCACGCGGTTCCCATGCCAGCTTGATCTCTATCGGCGAGAAATGAGAATGTCAGCCGCTCGCTTCCCTTAGTGTTTTGGATTCACTTGCTGTCCTCGGTAAGGAACGCGCTAGAACTCGGTCAACGTCAAGGTGTTGTCCTTTGCGCAAGATACGGCGTCCCGAGCTTTTCAGTTCTGCCTCGGATTTTTTCGCATGTGAGTGTATTGCCGCGCGGGCGCGTTCCCGAGGCGTCGGCTCGGCTTGGTCTTTCACATTAAGTGCCATGGCGTCCTATCGTCGCGCTGGATTTTCAGTTTGCGCGGCGCACCCGCGGTACTGACGACGAAAAGCGCAAGACTGCTAAGAACTTGCCGGAGGAATCCGAAGACTTAGTGGCCGCTGATGCCGCCGGCGTAGCCGTGCTCGTACGCCTCGCGGAAATATCGGCGATAGATTTCGCGGTCGCCCAGACGTGAGCTGTAGTCCTTTGTTGCTTTTCGATAGGTGTTCTGGTCCTGGAAGCCAGAGTCGTTGCGTTTATTGCGGTCTTTGCGGCCCTGCTTCGTCCCTTCGCCGAAGCCCGCGTTCAGAGCCGTTTGTCGAAGCTGAAACGAGCCACCATAGTTGCCATAACCATCCCGGTTCCGGCCACGGCGAGTTTGGTTATTGTCGTTGCGGTCGGGGTATCTGTCGCGATCGTTGCGACCGAAGTCTCTCCAGCCATCGCTGTTAGAGTTGTATCCGTTTTCAAATCCCTCACGGAAGTATCTTCGGTAGAGTTCGCGATCGCCGAGACGTGAGTTGTAGTCTTTAGTAGCCGCCTGGTAGGCATCAAAGTCTCGGTAGTCACTGTGCCGATTGTTCTGGCGGTCATTGTTTCCGGCCCTAATACCTTCGTTGTAGCCTGCGTTCAGAGCTGTTTGACGCAGTTCGTAAGAGCCGCCGTAGTTGCCGTATTGATCCCAGTTGCGGTCGCGTTGATTCCGATCGCTGTTGCGATCCTGCGCGTGAACGGCGGCGCTTGAACCAAACCCGACGACTAAGAGCAGTAGGGAAACCCCTAAAAGTACTCCTGCGATCCTATTGTGTAAGTTTCGTATCTTCATGTCTGATTCTTTTCCTTAGATTCTTGCTGACTTTAACTGTTCCGCTCGGTGGAAAACTGCGCGGTACGCTTTCTCAGTCAATTTTTCTGGTTAGCTAACATAAACTACGTAACTGCAGCCGTCTGTGGGCTAACACACATATGAACTTTCTATTAGGAACGCTTAGGTATTCGATCTTAAGGAAGCTAGTAGCGCCGGCGATGGCGCTTCCGAACTTTGACCGTATGACTTCGCGAAACTGTTGTATGTGTAACCCACATATCAAGCTGCGCCGGGATCAAAAGTGAGGGAGAGACCGAATTGATATTTGGTCTGAACGGGAGGACCGTAGCCGCGGCGCTTTCCTCTGGGGAAACGACCTGCTTGATACTTCCGAGCAAACCCTCAACGTCAGGCTTAATCACGTAGGCATTGGCGCCGGCTTCGATACCCTTCTTCTTGTCGGCCTCATAGGCCGCGCCGGGAAAGAAAAGAATCGGCGTCTGCGGATGATCATAGTCACGAATCCGGCGGCACAATTCAAAGCCATCGGCATCGGGTAAGCGCGAGTCCAAAAGATACAGGTCGAATGGTTCTGCTCTAATCGACGACAGGGCCTGGGCGGCAGTTCCGACAGCTTTGGCTTCAATCAATGTGATGCCCAATAACGCGGTTAACATCACGCGAGAGTCCTCATCGTCATCGACGCAGCTGGGCGCACAGACAGTTGTATGTGTGTTGGCGCACAGACCACACTTTTAACCTGGCCTAGACTCAACTCTACGGCAGACAGCTCTATCACGAGTCAACACCGCCCCCTTCAACCCGGATCCCGAGGTTTCCGGGGTAACCGTCAATGAAGATTCTCGTCCGATGTTAAGCATGCTGTCTCGGGCCAATTGAGCCAGGACCTAGTTCAATTCAGTGAATTCAGCCAGAGAGAGACGGAGTAAGACGCAATGGCCAAAGATGATCGAGACATCCTGGAACTGCTCAAAGACGAATTGGCTTTCATCGAGCAAGGCGGCTATGGGCGGTCGGTTCGCACGCCGCAGTTACCAAAGTCGACCTTTCAAGACTCCCTGACGTGCATTAATTATTCTGATCCCACTCGGACTCGTTCCTGCAATGACTGCCGCCTGATTGATTTCGTTGCCGGCGAACACCACGCCGAGAAGGTCCCTTGTCACTTCATTGCTTTGAATGACGCCGGCGAAACTATCGACGATCTGGAGGCCCAGGATAATCAGTCAAAATTGGAAGCCTCCGTCAAGCAATGGATGCGGGCCCGGATTAAGCAGATCGGGGAAGAACGTGCCAAGTCGGACGCGAGTAAGCCGGCGACCGTTTGACGTTAGTTTTTCCCTGCGCCTAGTTTTGATCCGAATTGGGATTGATCGTCAGTGTCCGAACGAGCGCGGGTTGAGTTCAAACAGAACCATCAAGGCTTTGCTCGTTTGCGCCGCGGCGTCTCATTACAAGACTTCGGCGTGCAAGATCGCGCGTATTTACATCCTCGGTTGACTGGATCCCAACTTCCAAAGTCTCAATTAGCACGGCTACAACCAGGTTGCCATGGATTTAATGAAAGAAGGGCACAGGTAATTATGAAAACCATAAAGTTCATAACAATGACATTAGTGCCGGCGGCGTTTGTCGCAGCCTTGGTGATTGTTTCGGCAGCGTCGCCAACAGCAGATGATGCCGCCACAACCTACAAGACAAAGTGCGTGGCGTGCCACGGGCAAAGGGCGGAGAAGAAGTTCGATTCGAGTCTGCCGGACGAGCAACTGATCGACATAGTGATGAAAGGCAAGAAGACTGAGAAACCGCCGAACATGCCGGCCTACGGGGAAAAAGGTGTTACCGCCGAACAGGCGAAGGCTCTGGTTGAACACATGAAGCAGTTAAAGAGCGCTCCGTAAAACCGCCTCATTGCCTACGAGACGTTAGAGGGGTTTCAGCATTCCTCTCCATGTCCGTTTGCTTCGAGAGTAGCAGGCGCGCATGAGGGAGGCGTGCGTCTTTGCTTTTAGAGAAACGCGACCGTTTGCGATCTTGGGACCGGGACAGACTTGAATGAGCGATGAAGCACTTTGGTTTCAGCGCGCAGAATGCCATCCAAGGGAGTGAGCGAACGCGGAATCTTTGATATCGCAATTTGCGATCTCAAAAAGAGGCAGAAGCCGAGGCAGTACGGCGTAATCGTTTTCTGAGATCCAATGCGCGAACCCACCATTGAGCAGCAGGTTGACGAACAAAAGTCACAGGCTTTTATGAAGGCGCTGCTGAAGGACCTGCGTGCCCTTGAATCCATGATAGAAACCGGCCGCTTCGAAATTGGCGTGGCGCGAATCGGCGCCGAACAGGAAGTGTTCCTCGTTGATTGCAACCTGCGGCCGGCGCCGATTTCTCTGGAAGTCTTAGAT
>JBKPPE010000247.1:0-3863 GCA_046733375.1 Acidobacteriota bacterium
GATGCGTAGAAACAAAGCCCAGCGAGCGGGGGCGCGGGCAGTTGTTTGTGACGTTCGGGATCGAGCTTCAGTAATTCCTGCGTTGCATCCCGAGAAGCGGCGGATTCGGGAATTGGCTTGCCGTCTTTATCTTTCGCGGCACGGGCGGCAGAAACCATGTTGAAGAGCAAGTCAGCGGCTTCTTTGTTCTTGCCCTGCTTTTCATAAATCTTCGCGAGGCGAAGATTGGCACTGTCAGCGGTCACAATTTTCGCATTGGTCTTCGCAATCTCGCTGTAGAGCGCGGCGGCTTCGTCCAGCTTGCCGTCACCTTCTTTTGCTTGCGCGAGGGCGAACTTGGCAAGGATCGCAGTTTCGCCGCTTCCACCACTGAGTGACTGCAACTCGGCCACGCCTTTGTCGTGATCAGTGATCAGCAGGCTGCGCGCGATGAACAAACGTGCTTCACTGCGATAAGGATCGCCGTACTTCGCTTCGACCTTCCGAAACTCTTCGATGGTCCTTTGCGCCCGCTCCTGCTCAGTGCTGAACACCGGATCCTTCGAATTTGCTGGGGGATTCGGATTAATTTCCGCGCGCGCGATGGCAATCGCACGGCCCATTGCCGCTTCCGCCTCCTGGGATTTGTTATTCCACCAGCGATAAATGCCGTATCCAGCCGCCGCCGCCACTACCACCGCCAGCACGATGTAGAGAATCTGCCGGCCGCGCCCCGCAACCCGCTCCGCCATGCGGTCGGCAAGCAGCATCGTGGTGTCGCGGAACTTGTCGTGCCTTAGTTCGCGCGCCCGTTTCTTTTTGTATTTAGCCAAGGGATTTCCTTTTGCAAGAATGCACGGTGACGTGCGTTCAAAATCGTGTATGATCGCAGAAACAGCGAATTTAACGGTGGGTCTGGAGGATGTCAAGGAGGCAACCGTCGCAACTCGCATCCGCCACAGAACATCGAAGTACCCGGAGGAAGGCCCGAATTTCCTTTATGTTTAGCCGGGAACAAATCGTCAGTCTTGGATGTCTAAAGGGACGTCGGCCCGAGAAGCAGTCACGGTCGAACGGTTTTGAGCTTCTCGTGGAAAGCTGTCCCGACGGGGGCGCAGAGTGAGCTACGGAGAGCAGATCGCCCTCCGCACCCAGGCGGAGCTAAACGAAGCTGCCCCGGCAGCTTCAGTCGGTGTCCGTTCGACTGCGGAAGACTCGTTCCTTGAAAAGGCCGAGGATCAGTTCCTTGAAAGATTGAAACGCCGTGATGCCGCCGCCTTTGAACAGTTAGTCGCGGAAAGGACCGGCGATATTTATGGGCTACTTTTCCGGCTGACCGGCGATCCTGAAGAAGCGCGAGACCTGGCGCAGGAAACTTTCCTGCGGGCATTTCAGGCCATCGAAAAGTTTCGTGGCGACGCTGATTTAAAGACCTGGCTGTATCGCATCGCCATCAACCAGGCGCGGAACCGGTGGCGTTGGTGGCGACGCCGCAGGCGAGATGCAACGGTTTCGCTGGACGCAACTGTTGGCGAGCGTGAGCAGACAGTCGCAACGCATTTGCAAGATGCAAACGCCAGCGACCCTGAACAGGAAACGCTCGGGCGCGAACGGCAGCGCCAGTTGCGGGAAGCGCTTGACGGCTTGCGCGGCGCATACCGTGAAACTGTGGTATTACGCGACATCGAAGGCCTAACCTATGAAGAAATTGCCGCGGCGCTGCAAATCAATATTGGAACGGTAAAGTCGCGACTGGCGCGTGGACGCCTGGAACTGCGACGAAAACTTGAAAGCTCTTTGTAAATAGAAAGTGAATGGTTGGCCTGCCCCGGCTTCACGGAGAACTCGGTGCCAAAAGGGTCGAAGTGACGGCTCGGCAGAAAGGCCGGTGAGAAGATCGAACGAGTGAGTTTGAAAACGTGCCAGCAACACGCGTGTCACTCGCAGATCAACTAACCAAATGCCCCAATCTTTTCGAGCCGGCGTTGCTCCAGGGAAGAGCGGCCGGGGTTGGCCAGCCATTCACGAAGAGAATTTGGGATTTTGGATTTGCGATTTTTGAGTTTCTCGGGGAACCGACCAATCGCAAATCACAAATCAAAAATCTAAAATGTCTTGTGACGAAATTCAGGAATTGCTTCCGCTCTATTGCGACGACGGGTTAGCCGACGACGCGCGCACCCGTTGCGATAGTCATATGGAAGTGTGTCCGGTTTGCCGATCTCAAGTCGCACAACTGCGCGCACTTCGTCTTCGTTTGGCAACGATGCAGACCGCCGCTGCGCCGACGAACCTGGTCTCAACGATCCAGAACGCCGTCCGGGCAGAGGCGGTTGTGCGACGCGCGCGCCGCCGAGCTCCGAAGAGCGAAATCTTTGTCGACTACATTTCTGTCTGGTTGCAGCCGCGCGCAATGCGTTACGCGTTCAGCTCGGTAATGTCGATTCTTCTTTTCAGCCTGGTCTTTTTGGCTTTGCGCCCGCACATGATTGCGCTGCACGAAGCCGCCGGCGCGCTGGACGACTTCGCCGTCGCGAGCAATGAACTCGGCAGTTACAACATTTACGAGCCGATTACCCCCAGCAACTATGCGGCTTTGCGCAAGCCTTACAATGCCGAGTCACCTAGTCTAAATCCTGACGGCGGCCTCGCGATGCTCAATCTGGCGAACAACCAGTCTCACATGAATGAGAGTCGTGACGAGATGGTTGTGGTGGCCGATGTCTTTAGCAACGGCGCGGCCTCGCTGACCGATGTGATGCACGCGCCACGCGACCGGCGCATGCTTGATGATTTTCAGGCCGCGCTCAGAACCAATGCAGCGTTTGTCCCGGCATCAATTGATCGCCGGCCAGAAACGATGCGCGTCGTGTTTTCGATTCAAAGAGTGGAAGTGCGCGATACGAATTACTAAGACAGAGGCTGGAGATTAAAGGCTAGCGGCTGGCAGACTGAAAGCTGCTTTGCTCGTCTCTAGCCTCTAGTCTCTTTCTTGAACCTCGCTTCGATAATTCCCTTCCGGTTTTTCTTACCAATTATCGCCGTCATCGAAGGATAGGTCTCGACGACAACGGGAAGTCTCTCAGCGGCGATCAGCTTTTCGACACGCTTGATTTCTTTCTCTGACGCCTCAATTTCCATAAACAAGCCGTAAGGAAGCTCATCGATTACGACCTTTGCTTTACCGACATCCCAGCGCGTGCGGCGCTTTTCGTAAACCAGCGCCGGCGTAAAGCCTATGCCG
Source organism: Acidobacteriota bacterium (assembly GCA_046733375.1). Taxonomy (GTDB): domain Bacteria; phylum Acidobacteriota; class Blastocatellia; order Pyrinomonadales; family Pyrinomonadaceae; genus UBA11740. The sequence continues at coordinate 3,224 of JBKPPE010000247.1, forward strand.
CGCAGAATCGCATCGGTGGCGTCCGCATTTTTAACGCGCGTCTCATTCTCGTTCTGATGCTTAATCGCAGACTTAGACGGCAGGCGCTCTTTGAAAGTTAGAATCGCTTTGCCATTGACGCGCCGCAGACGCAACGCGCGCAGCCCGAAACCGAGATTGCCGCCGGAGTAGATCGTGTTTTCTTCGTACTCAAGTGGCTTTGGTTGCGAACCAAGCGCGCGCAAATGCTTCTCAATCGCGCGACGTTCTCTGACAGTCAATCGATATTTTTTCTCGATCTCAATCGGCATGGTCGGAGCGGATCTTTCAGCGGCATTACCGCCGCGGCGCATAGTAACCTATCCGCGTCGACGTTCGATACTGTGGGTTTCTTGTTTCCACGCGCACGCGACGAAACCTCCCGTCGTGCGTTTTGTTCGAGGGTGTGTAGTAGATCGCGTATTGGTGCCGCAGCTCTTCAGCAACTTCGCGATAAGCGTCGTTCAGTCTGCTGAAGCTCACCGGTTTATAAATCCGACCACCGGTCGCATCGGCCAACCGCGTGAGTTTTATTTCGCTTTCGTCCAAAGCGTGCAATCCCTCACGCAAATCGTCGATTCGAAGCTGGTTGAAACTAACTGAATCGGAACTGAGCAGAGCA